>JBDSOK010000030.1:0-10559 GCA_039914845.1 Nitrospiria bacterium
AGATAGAGCCCGGCGCCGATTCGCAAGAACTCCGGGGACTTCGAGGCGAGAATCCGGCATTCATCGAATCGGGTCGGGATCACCAGCGTCGTGCGCTCCCGCCCCACCAGCAACAGGAGTTCATCGACGAATCCCACTTGGTCCGGCCGGGAGACGATGTAGAACTGATGGACGTGAATCGAGCAAAACACGGAATCGGCACCCACGACGAGCCATCCCCGTCGCTTCAACGCGGAGACCACCGCCATCCCCGGTTGTTCCCCGACCCCGGTCACCACCGCACGTTTGATCAATCGTTTAATCACAGGCTCCCAGGCCTCCATCTCCGGTAATTCAATTGCCATGCCCACACCAGCAGGCTGCTGGAAGACATTTTCAGCCCCCTGCCAGCTACTCCCGTACGTTGGTGATGCCCTTCGCCAAGAATCAGGCGTGCGCGTGTCGGGGTGTGCCGGGTTTTCATCGGCCTTGATTTGCCGATCATTCTTGCATACAATCAGTCGCCTTGGTGGTAATTATGGACCCGATCGAACTGAACGATCCTCAGGAAATCGAAGAATTGCTGGAGAAGATCTCGCTCCGTGGCCGCGGGTTTTGCACCGACTGCCTCTTGGCCGATGTGTTCGAGGCTGGTCTGACCTATCCGGACTTCCTGAAAGCACATGGCACGGATCCCGATGCCCACTTCGGGGAGCAAAGCCCGGCGTGGGCGAATTACCATGTCCGCCAAGGGAAAAAGGTCTTCATGATCTACGGCGGTAACGGCGCCGAACGCCGCATTCATACCACCGATACACCCTAAGATCGAATGCTCTTCGACCGGGATAATCAATGGCGTTTTACCACCATTGCCAAGAAACGCCTGACAGGCGTCGAGCTGGAGGGGGAGGAGGCGCTCATTGCCCACGCGATGAACCTTCACCCCGAGTTGGATCCCCTGTGGGACCTTGGCGAGGCTTCCGCCACGCCCCAGGAAGTCAACGGCACGGTCGTCAATCCGTTCATTCACACCGCACTGCACGTCTTAGTTGAAAAACAGTTAGAGGAGAAATCGCCGCCCGAAGCGCTCACGGCCTTAGATGTCCTCCTAGCTCGCGGCGTCGATCGCCACGAGGCCGTCCATGCCATCGCCGCACTCTATGCCGACCTCTACTTTACGACCTTCCGACGCGGACAGAGCTTCGAGGAAACCTCCTACATCGAATTGCTGAAGCAACTCGCCTCGCCGGAAGACTGACTATTCCGATTGCCCGGGCTTCAACGGCTCGTGGCACCGCTCGCAATGCTCCTGCGTATAGGAGTTGAGATACCGGCATTCGGGACAGACCAATTGTTTGGCCTCCCAGATCTCTGACGGAAACTCCTGCAAGCAGTGCTCGCAGAAACTCGATCGGGTGTCGTTGTCCCGGCCGCACCGGGTACAGGTCACGGTCATTTATTCCATGCCTCTCGAAACGGGAAGGGCCGATCCCCTCCGGAGATCGGCCCTTCCGTCGAACAGAGCAGATCTGTCCTTAGAGCGTATGAAATCCCAGCTTGGAGATATCGAATCCCTCGGTCACTTCGGTAATGGGCACCATCTTAATGGCAAAGTGCTTGGCGAGACCGTCACAAATGCCCACGCAAATTTCGCAGCCCTTGCAGCGATCGACCGCCACATACGCCGTGTTTCGTTTATTGTCGTAATTGATGGTGTTCGACTCGGGACAGAATTGCGTACAGAGCCGACAACTCGTTGCGGAACAGATTTCGACATCAATTTGCGCCACTGCGTACATGCATCACCCCTGTGTAAAGGTATTCGCGTTAACGACCGGCCGCCGCCAGCGCCGCCGTTTCGGCGATCGAGAGATCGTTCCACTTGCGATCCAGCGCATACTGATGCGCGGCCTTGACCACATCCATATTTTTTTGGATCAACTCGACCTTTTTCCCAAACTTCTTTTCGATCACGTTATCGAGTGAGGCCGTTCCACCGGAGACCACGAAGCCCTTGCCCAGAAACCGCTCCTTCACCGACTGCTCGAGCGAGACCAAGTCCGGCAAACCGATCACCGCCGCCACCGCACCGACCATCCCCATATTGGTGGCGAGCTCGGTCCCGGCGACTTCCGCCGCGAGCTTGCTGGCCGGAATGTAAAAGACCTTGGCTTTCTTCTCCACCAACTCGCGAGCCTGATCCGGCTCGAGCTCCAACGGCTTCTCGGAGTTGATCAAGACGACGCCCTCGTCTTTCAGCCCCGAGTAAAACGGCATGGTGTAGGACTTGCCGTGCGTGATCACCTGGGTGTGGAAGATCATGATGATGTTCGGATAAATGATCTCACCGATCTCGTAAATACGGCCCTCGGCCACGCGCACGTAGCTTTCGACGGGGGCCATCCGCTTTTCCGATCCGAAGAACGGCACCAGGGTGCTCTCGCCTCCGGCAATGATGACGCCGTTGCTCATGACGTGGGACGCGGTCACCACCCCCTGCCCCCCGATTCCCGCCATCCGAATGTTATAGCGCTTCATACGCGATCTCCTCCAACTCGATATCGGTCAACCGTCAGGCGGTCGCCCCGGCGACGGCCTTGGCTTTCGCCTTCTTGTCTTGTTCCAACCGGTCGAGATACGCTTTGGCCTCGTCCGAGATAATCTCCATGAAGCCGTAGCGATCTTTCTCCACCGCGCGGGCATCGTCCATCACCTTGGGGGTGGGAATCGCATATTCGATATTGCACGAAGTATAGGCCTGTACGTAGGTCGGGCCCACTTCCCGCGCGATCAAGACCGCTTTGCGGATCACATTGGCGATCCTCGTCGGATTGGTCGGCGCCAGGCGCGCGATGTATGCTACGCCGGCCGTCTTGGCCAAGCCGATCATGTCCATCTTCTCGAACTTCTTGCCGAAAGGCGCCATTTTGAGCACCATGCCCTTGTTGGTCATGCCGCTTTCTTGGCCGCCGGTGTTCCCGTACACCTCGTTATCGAGCATGACGGTCGTAAATTTTTCTTTGCGGAACCACGAGTGCATGACGCAGCTAAACCCGATGTCGGATAAGCCGCCATCGCCCGCCATCACCACCACGTCTTTGGTCTGATTCGGGAAGCGGATTTCCAAGCCCCGCTTGAGGCCAGACGCGACCCCGTTGGTGTCGCCGTAATTGCCGTAGATGAACGGAATCGAGGCCTGCGACAACACCAGCCGGCCGCAGCCTGCCGTTCCCAAGATCACCGTGTGCTCGGGGGCCGGTAAGCCGATGAGGGCTATGCGGATGAAAAGCGTCATGGCGCAGCCCGCACACATCGGGTGCTCTTCGATGATCTCTTTGAAGGTCCCCATTTCGCTGACCTTGACGTCGCGCCCGTAGGGACCGCGCTCAACGAGGTCGACGTATTCTTTCGGCATGTAGGATTCAAAGCCGGGTGAAATCTTTAAGGTCTCGAGCGACATGACTTCCTCCTTATAATAGATCGTGCTAAACGGTCAGCGGCTTCGTCGTGAGCCTGGCTTCGTTCGGCGATTTGTAGAGATAATCCAAAATCAACTCAGTGGGCATCGACATCCCGCCGAACACCCGCGGCCCGGGGACCACTTCGGCCTTGGTTTGACCGTACAACGCCGACCGGACTTCCTTGGACAACCACCCGACGCAATTGAACTCGGGCACGATGATCCGCTTCGCGTGCCGGCACGCCTCGATCAGCTCCTGCGTGGGAAAAGGCCGCAGCGACCGGATCTTGACCAAACCGATCGTGTCGCCCCGCTCGGCAGCCTGTCGCACCGCTTCGCGGGACTGCGACACCGCGCTGCCCGACGCGACGATCATGGTCTCGGCGCCGGGGTTGACCACCTCGATCAAGCCGCCCATGTATTTCTTGATCCAGGGACGCGCCCGATCCTGCGCCGCCCAAATTTCCTGCTGCCAGGACGCATGCATCTGATAACTGATGAAGTTGCTCTTCTGAATCGGCGCGTCGCGCGACAAGCGCGCCGGCGGATTTTCATTGTCCATCATCGGGACCGCCTCATGATAACAATCCCGAGGCGGGAGCTTGATGTCCTCCGGCGGCAACTCGACCCACCCGCGGGCGTGGGTGACGAAGAACCCGTCCACCGCCACCGCCACGGGAAGCGTGACCTCGCACTTTTCACTGATCACATAGGCCTTCAGCGGGAAATCATAGAAATCCTGCTGGCTCTCGGCATGGAAAAGAATCACCCCGGAATTTAAGAGATAGGACAACTCCACATTGTCGGGCTGGATGGCCAACGGCGCATTGATCACGCGACACATGACCAAGAGCAGGAGCGGCATGCGGCCGCCGGGCCATGAGGTGATCACTTCCATCCCGCGCATGAGACCGGGGCCGGCCGTCGCCGTCAATGCCCGGACCCCGGCGCGCGACGCGCCGGCGATCGCCGACATCACGCCGTATTCTTCTTCACCGCGATAATAATCTTTCAGGTAGCCTTCGGCGTACAGATACCCCACCTGCTGCATGGTTTCGCTTTGCGGGGTGATGGGATAGGAAATGGCGATATCGACGTTGGCGCGGCGGATGGCTTCTTTCGCCGCCTCGCTGCCGGTAATGAATGTCTTGGTCCGCGGCGCCTCGAAAAAGAGATATTCGGGGGTGACCACGCGTTGCTTGGCCGCCTTGTTTTCCTTGGCTTCTTTCTTCGGGGCCTCGGCGGCGGTGATCACGTCGCCCTGGGGATTGGTCTTGACTTCGGTATCCAGTCCTTCAGCCATGCCTTTACTCCTCGTTTTCGTCCAACCCGGCCACCAACTCATGGGCGAAGGCCGGAGCGGCCGCCGCGATCGCCTCGCGCAGTTTGCGTTTCTGCGCCCGCTCCGCCGCCAATTCTCGTTTACCCGCGTCCGTCAGCGCCCAGGGGATCACCCCTTCCTTTTTGACTTCGCGGAGCGCATGGACCATCCGGCGCAACTTGTCGACATCGCAGTTCGGGAGCGACGCCATGGCGTCTTCGTGACCCGCCTCGGCGCAGAGCGCGATGGTATAACAATTGGTGCCCGCCCGGACCATCTTGAGCGTCACGTTGGCGAAGTGGCAATGCACGCCGACGAAAATACAGGCCTCGATCTTGTTATGCCAGATCGTCAGATTGGGATGGCAGGGATTGATGACCGCTTCGGGATCGATCTTGGGATAAATCGGCCGGTAATCCGGCATCGGGATGATCTTGACGCCCGGAATCTCCGCCGCGATTTCGAGCACGACGCTCGCTTTTTCCTGCGTGTGCTTGGTCCAGCCCCAGACGACCAGCGGGCCCGGAAAGAGGGTGGGGTTGCGTCGGGTCAGGAGCGCCTTGGCCGCCGCTTTGAGCGTGGCCGCTTCGGATGCGATCACCCCCTCGACCAGCCCTTCGCCTTCTTGGGGTAAGAGCACCCCCATCGCACAAGCCGACGGAGGCAACAGGCCCTCCGGGCCGGGCAGCACTTGATAACGTTGCGTCGTGGTCGCAGTGGCCATGCTCACCTACTCCTTCATTGACGAGAATTACCCGACCGGCAGTGTGTCATCCGTAGGGCCTACAATACTCGCATTCAACACGGGGCGTCAATTATGCAGAAGACCTAGCCACCCGCTAGGGCTTTCGACGCATCCGGTCCGATCGCGGCACCGGGCGGGGCCAACTATAGCGATTCTGCTGAAGAAATGTCAACGCAAACGCGACCGGAACATCCGCACTCGGATGAAGGCCCCGGCCGATTCGGCCCGCAACGTGGTGTTCAATCGTTCCCCCCGGGGAGCAGATTCCAGGGCGTGTCCGTCAACCGGGGGGTCAGATCGTCCGCCGGAACCGGACGGCTCAAGTAATATCCCTGCGCCGCGTCGCACCCCCAGTCGGCCAGCCGATCCCAGGTCGCCCGGTTCTCCACCCCCTCCGCGACGACGGTCAGGCCCAGGTTGTGAGCGAGATCGATGGTGGACCGCACGATCACGGCGTCGTCCGCATCGCGATCCATCTGGACCACAAAGGACTTGTCGATCTTGATCTCGACCACCGGCAGCTTCTTCAAATAGCTGAGCGACGAGTACCCGGTCCCGAAATCGTCGATGGACAACCACACGCCCATGTGGCTCAAGTGCCTGAGCACATCCATCGCGCGCGCCGGGTCGACCATGATCGTGCTCTCGGTAATCTCGAGTCCCAGCCCGTCGGGGGACATCCCCGAGGCCGCGAAGAGGCCGTTGATCTCCTTCGACAAGGTCGGCGAGTGCAGGGTCCGTGCGGAGAGATTGACGGCCACGGGAAAGACCAACCCGGCGGCGCGCCACATCCCGGCCTGTCGCAGCGCGGCATCGAGCACCCACATCGTGAGCGCCGTGATCGTTCCCGTCTGTTCCGCAAGCGGAATGAATTGGTCGGGCGAGAGCAGGCCGCGGGTCGGGTGACGCCAGCGGACCAGCGCCTCCACGCCGATGACGCGCCGGGTGGCCACGCTCAGCTTGGGCTGGTAATGGAGCGTGAGCTCGCCGCGCTCGATCGCGTGGCGCAACTCGCCCGCCAACTCCAGCCGCCGGTGGCTGTGGGTATCCTGGTCGGCGCTGTAGACTATCGCGCCGACGCCGGTCTGCTTGGCCGTGTACATCGCCACATCGGCCCGCTGCATCAATTGATTGACATCGTCCGCGTGCCGGGGCCACAGCGCGATGCCGATGCTCGCGCCGACCTCGAGGGTCAGCCCATCGACGACGAAGGGGGCCTCCAGCGTCTTGAGGAGCTTGTCCGCCACTCCCATCGCGTGGTCGGCGGCTCCGGTCCCCTGAAGCAGCACGGCAAACTCATCGCCGCCGAGGCGCCCGACCGTGTCCGATTCCCGGATGAGATCGTGCAGTCTCATGCCCACCTGCTGGAGGAGCAGGTCCCCCTTGTGGTGGCCGAGCGTGTCGTTGACCTCCTTGAACCGGTTAAGGTCCATCAACAGGAGCGCCACCGGATTGCCGGAGCGCCGGCCGAGCAGCACGGCTTGCTGGAGGCGGTCGTGCAGGAGGGTCCGGTTCGGCAGACCGGTCAAGGCATCGTAGTACGCTAGGTGGCGGACCGTCTCCTCGTGCTGCTTGCGGTCGGTGATGTCCTGGGCGATCCCGGCAATCCGGTAGACCGCGCCCGATGCGTCTTTGATCGGAAAGGCGCGATCCCTGATCCACCGGATGGCGCCGTCCGGCTTCACGATCCGATACTCTTCGTCGTAGGCGCCCCCGGCCTGGAGAGCCCGCGCATCCGTCACCCGATCGCGGTCGTCCGGGTGAATACTCTCCAGGAATGATCCGGGGTCATCATACAAACTCCGGCAAGGCCGCCCCCAGATGGTTTCATAGGAGGGGCTGATGTAGAGCACCTCACGCTTGGCCGGATCGGTCATCCAGAAGACCTCCTGGATACTCTCCGCCAGTTGCCGGAACCTCTCCTCGCTCTGGCGGTGCCTGCTCCGGGACTCCGCGTCCTTCAGTTCCCGGGCGATGGCGGGGGTCAGGCGCGCGAGATGGTCTTTCATCAGGTAATCGTGCGCCCCGGCCTTCATCGCCGCCACCGCAATCTCTTCGCCGATGCTGCCGGACACGATGATGAACGGCAGGTCCAGCCCGCCGGCCTTCACCAGCCGCAGAGCGTCCAACGCGCCGAACCGCGGGATGAAGTAATCCGAGATGACGACGTCCCACGGCCCTCGCGTCAGCGCGGCCGTCATCCCTTCCTCGGTTTCGACCCGCTCGGCGGTCGGTTCGTACCCGCCGCGCCGCAGTTCGTGCAGGATCAGTTCCGTATCGTCTAAGGAATCCTCGACGATCAAGAGCCGCAGCGGAATCACGCCTCCTCAGGCACGTTGAGCGTGAACGAGATGACGGCGCCCCGACCCACCGCCCCTTCCGCCCAGATGCGTCCGCCGTGGCGCTGGATGATGCGGCGCACGATCGCCAGCCCCACCCCTGTGCCGGGAAATTCGTCGGCGGTGTGGAGCCTCTGGAACGTGCCGAAGAGCCGATCGGCGTACCCCATATCGAATCCGGCGCCGTTGTCGCGCACCCAATAGATCGCCTCGTCGCCGTCGCGGCTCATGCCGAATTCGATGCGGGGCCGCTCGGTCCGCTTGGTGAATTTCCAGGCATTGCCGAAGAGATTCTCCAGGGCGATCCGCAGCAGCCGGTGATCCCCTCGTGCCGTCACGCCCGGCGCCATGACCCACTCGACGGCCCGCTCCGGTTCGGTCGCGTGCAGCCCCGTCGCGACCGACTGCGCCAGGACGCTCAGATCCACCGGCTCCCGGCGCATGCTCGTCCGGCTGACACGAGATAAATCCAAGAGATCGTCGATCAAATGCCCCATGCGCTCGACCGCCGCGCGGATGCGCCGCACATGGTCCCGGGCCCCCTCGTCGAGTCGATCGTGGTAGTCATCGAGCAGGACCTTGCTGAATCCATCGATCACCCGCAACGGGGCGCGCAGGTCGTGCGAGACGGAGTAGCTGAAGCTCTCCAATTCCCGGTTGGCGTCGCTCAACTCCGCCGTGCGATTTGCGACCCGAGCCTCCAACTCACGAGTCAGATCTTTGACCTCCTGTTCCGCCCGCTTGCGTTCGGTGATATCCCGGGTGAGGCCCAGGAGGGTGATGTCGCCGTCCGGACCCCGGAGGGGAACGGCGTGGGTTTCGAGCCACCGACGGGCGCCCTTGAGGCCGTCGATTTCGAACTCCAGCACGCCGGCCTCGCCCCGAAACACCGCCTCCGTCAACGCGTGGAACGCGGCCCGATGCGGCGGACGGACGAGGGTGTGTAAGGGCTTGCCGCGGACATCGGCGAGCGACTCGGCCTGGATCATGGCCAGTCCCGCGGGATTCATGGTCAGCAAGCGGCCGTCGGCCCCCATGAGTTTCACGCACTCCGGTTCGGACTGAATCATCGTGTGGAGGAACATCTGGCTGTCCGCCAGGGCTCTGTTCGCCTGTTCCAACTGCACCATCTTCTCTTCCAGCTTCTGAATCAACCGCTCGTTATACCGTTTCAAATACTTCGCGTCGTCCTGAACCGGCGGTGGTCCGGCGACGAGCGTGCCGACCTCGCGGTCCCGGAGGACCTCGCCGATCGCGCGCACGAAGGCATCGGGCTCGGCGGGCTTGATGAGGAACCGCTCGGCCCCGAGGCTCAGCGCGAACGCCCGATCGCTCTCGTCGGTGTAGGTAGCGGTGTAGAACACGAACCGAATGTGGGCGAACCGTTCATCGCCTTTGACTTCCCGGCAGAGCCGGAACCCGTCCATCTCCGGCATCAAGACATCCGAGATGATCAATCCGTATCCGTCGCGCGCGAGTTCAGCCAGCGCCTCCACCCCGTTGGTGACGGACACGGCGTCATACCCGTGGCCGTGCAAGAGATGCTCAAGGAGGTAGCAGTTCTCCTTGTTGTCGTCCACAATCAAAACCTTCATCGTCGTCACCCGTCCCTTTCGGTCCAATCAACTCATGAACCGCCGAATCTGCTCCGCAAAGGTCTCCGGCACGATCGGCTTTTCGATGTATCCCGCACAGCCCGCGGCGAATGCCTTGTCGCGATCCCCCGCCATCGCGTATGAGGTGACCGCCACGATCGGGATCGCATCGAGCCCCGGCATGGATTTGATTCGCCGCATCACTTCGTACCCGTCGATCCCCGGCAACTGGATGTCCAACAGAATCAGATCCGGCCGTTCGCGCCGGGCCGCCTCGATCCCTCCGAACCCGTCCTGCGCGGCGCCGACCTCGTATCCGCCCTTTTCAAGCAGAAACTGCGCCAGGTACAGGTTCTGGGGGTTGTCCTCGATCACCAGGATCCGCTTCTTCACCGGACGTCCTCCGTCGCGCGTCGATCGGCAGCTTCACGAGAAACCGCGCGCCCTTGCCCTGTTCGCTCTCGGCCGTGATCGTCCCGCCCAGCAGGCCGGCCAGCCGCCGGGACAGGTAGAGTCCCAGCCCTGTCCCTTCGTAGCGTCGCCGGGGCGTGCCGTCGATCTGCCGGAACGCCTCGAAGAGCTGCGCCATGTTCTCCTTCGTGATCCCGATACCCGTGTCGGACACGACAAGTTCCACCCCGTCCCCCTCCCGACGGCACGCGATGCGGACCTCGCCGCGATCGGTAAACTTGACCGCGTTGTTGACCAGGTTCAGCACGAGCTGGAAGACCTTGCGCCGGTCACTGTGCATCGTCAGGCGGGTCTCTTCCGCCTCGATGAGGAGCCGGAGCCCCTTTTGGGATGCCGCCGGGGCGAGGCTCTCCGTCACCTCCGCGATGACGTCGCCAACCGCAAAGTCCTCCTTCACGACCTCCATCCGTCCCGATTCGATGCGCGACAGGTCCAGGATGTCGTTGATCAGCGTCAACAAGTGCTTCGCGGAGCCGTAGACCATCGAGAGCTGCTTACGCTGCTCGGGGTTGATGTCCCCGGTCAGCCCCTGCAGGATCATGCCGACGAAACCGATCACGGAGTTCAGCGGGGTTCGCAACTCGTGAGACATCGTCGCCAGGAACTCCGACTTGAGGCGATCCAATTCTTTCAGTTTGAGATTGGCCTC
>JBDSOK010000254.1:0-3334 GCA_039914845.1 Nitrospiria bacterium
CTGCTCGGTCTGGTATTCGACGTGCGCGATGGCGATGGTGATGCCCCGCTCTTTCTCTTCCGGCGCTTTGTCGATCTGGTCGTACGCCAAGAACTCCGCCAGCTTTTTCTCGGATAAGACTTTGGTGATCGCCGCCGTCAACGTCGTCTTCCCGTGGTCGACGTGCCCGATCGTCCCGATGTTTAAGTGCGGCTTGGTCCGCTCAAATTTCGCTTTCGCCATCTTGGTCTCCTACCCCGTTAAAGGCGTTGTTCGTTGTTCGAAGAACCCACAACGGATCCTAACAACACCCTCGCCCCTCGCATTGATTCCCAGACGCGAGGATGAGCCCTCGACCGGGATCGAACCGGTGACCTCTTCCTTACCAAGGAAGTGCTCTGCCAACTGAGCTACAAGGGCTTTCCCGCGTCGTGATCCCTGCAGTCCTTATCACCTGATCCAAGTCGCCCAAGCATTCCCCAACGAGATGGAGCGGGAAACGGGATTTGAACCCGCGACCACCAGCTTGGAAGGCTGGAGCTCTACCAGCTGAGCTATTCCCGCATATCCTTAGCGTGCGATGCGCTCACACACCCCCGTATGACAAAGGATGGGGAGGGGAGGGTTCGAACCTCCGAAGGCCGAAGCCGACAGATTTACAGTCTGTTCCCTTTGTCCACTTGGGTACCTCCCCACCTCGCTTGCGAAGCGAAGCGCAGGTCCGATTCTCAGGACCGAGCCGCGAGATCTTTTGCCTCGCGCTCTCAAAGCTGGCGAAGGGAATCGAACCCCCGACCTGCTGATTACAAGTCAGCTGCTCTACCAACTGAGCTACGCCAGCACGGTTCGACACGGCATCATTTACAAACACAGGCTCGTCTGCTATCTATAACACCCGTTCCGCAGTCCATTCTGTCGGAACGGGGCTGGTCAGGTGGGATCATTCCCTGGAGAATAAACACGATATTGTAGGAGTCTCGATTTCCATTGTCAAGCGAAAAGCTGACTAATCGATCGGATCCACTTACTCATGGAGGAGGGACAGTGATGAAGAATTTCCGCAAGACACTCGCCGCATTATTGGTGGTCGGGCTCATGAACGGTTTTGGAAGCGCGCCGGCCGCTCATGCGGCCAATTATGACATCGCGTTCCCCTCATCGGGGTATGCGCAATCCGAATTTCGGGATTTCAGCGAACAGGTGGGCTTGGCGATCGCTTATGTACCTCTGGCGCCCGCCGAACCGTTGGGACTGCTGGGCTTCGACGTAGGCGTCGAGTTCACCGCGGTGAAGATTGACCGCAATGAATCGTATTGGACCAAACTGATGCCTGATACGCCCCCCCGCTATCTCCCCGTGCCCAAGCTGCACGCCCAAAAGGGCCTCCCCTTCGGGATCGACGTCGGGCTGGTCTATAGTAAAGTTCCTTCAAGCAACATCGGGATGCTCGGTGGAGAATTGAAGTGGGCGATTCTCAAAGGCACCCTCGCCACGCCCGCACTGGCCGTGCGTGCCAGCTATACCACCCTGACGGGCGTGGATTACCTGGACGTTTCAACCTATGGGGCCGATCTGTCAGTCAGCAAGGGCTTCGCGTTCATCACGCCGTATCTGGGAATCGGTCAAGTCTGGATCAAGAGCAGCTCCGACGCACCGGGTCTTGGACTCCAAGACGAATCCATCGCCGCGCCCAAAATGTTTGTCGGCGCAAAGCTGAGCCTGATGGTGTTGAGCGTGGCGGCGGAAGCGGATTATTCGAAGGTCCCGTCGTACAGTCTTCGTCTCAGCCTGAGCTTCTGATCGGGTTCGATCTCGACGGTAGAGGCGGGTTTAAAACCCGCCTCTACGACTGATAGAATTGGGCGATCGACTCGACGACGAACGCTTGCTGGGTTTCGGTCAGCTCAGGGAAAATCGGCAGGGCCAGCGTTTCACGCGCCGCGCGCTCGGCTTCGGGAAAATCTCCCTCCGCATAGCCGAGGTGGCGATAACAGGGCTGGAGGTGGAGCGGGATCGGGTAATATACCTCGGTACCGATCTCGCGAGACATCAAGAACGCCTTCAACTCGTCCCGTCGCTTGGATCGAATGACGAATTGATTGAATACGTGGCCGTCCGTCACCGCCGGCACGGCGAGCATCTCGCGCAGCCCAGCTTGAGCGAAGAGCGTGCCGTATCGCTGAGCGTTGTGGCGTCGGGCCTGCGTCCACTCGTCAAGATGCGTGAGTTTGACCTGTAACACCGCCGCCTGAAGGGCATCCAACCGCCCGTTCATTCCGATATCAAGATGTTCGTAGCGGCGTTCGCTTCCGTGGACGCGCAAACGGCGAACCGCCGCCGCCAAATGCTCATCGTTGGTGACCACCATTCCCCCATCCCCGAATCCACCGAGATTTTTCGAGGGGAAAAAGCTGAAGGCTCCGACATGCCCGATTGCCCCGACACGCTTCCCTTGCCACGACGCCCCGATGGCCTGTGCCGCATCCTCGATCACCGCCAACCCCTCATCTCGCGCCAGCGCCAGGATCGGACCCTGATCCGCCGGACGTCCGTACAGATGCACCGGGATGATGGCGCGCACCTTCGGCGTCAACGCCGCCTCCAATCGCGCCGCGTCGAGGTGATACGTGTGCGGATCGATGTCGACGAACACGGGCACCGCGCCGAGCCGCGAGATCGATCCCGCGGTCGCGAAGAACGTATAGGGGGTGGTCAAGACTTCGTCGCCCGGCTTCACGCCGACCGCCATTAACGACAGCAGCAGCGCATCCGTACCCGACGTGACGCCGACGGCATGAGTCGCCCCGACGTATGAGGCCAGAGCCCGCTCGAACGCTTCGACGTGGGGACCCAGGATAAACGATTGCTCTTCGCAAACTTGATGGATGGCTTGCAGCACATCGGGCTTGATCTTCTGATACTGCAGCTTCAGATCCAGGAGGGGAACTCGCATCGCGGCGGATTGTAACAACCGCACCAATGCGTGTCAATCGAAACGGCTGTCATCGAAATGGCTTGACTTGGCATTTCGAATCGCCAAAGCCCCCTCGCCGACCTACGCACGGAAATCCGAGCCGTCGCTGACGAGGTCCGCACGCACACCGACACCGCCTGACGCGAAGACCTCCGAAACACCCTCGGGTTTTGATCTTATTGGATCGAAGGAAAATCGCCGGCACAGTCGTCTTGACCGGCCACAGGAATGGGCGCGTTGAAATTGGCGCCCAGAGGG
Source organism: Nitrospiria bacterium (assembly GCA_039914845.1). GTDB lineage: Bacteria > Nitrospirota > Nitrospiria > 2-01-FULL-66-17 > 2-01-FULL-66-17 > 2-01-FULL-66-17. The sequence goes on from JBDSOK010000254.1 coordinate 3,212, forward strand.
ACGTTCACCCCGTCGGCGGCATACCGAATGGTCGCAATGTCCTGATCGATGCAGTACACCCGGTCGCCGCGAAGGTGCTTCGTCACCACGGTGAACGAGGCCGCCGTCCCCTTCGCTTCCAGA
>JBDSOK010000310.1:0-3599 GCA_039914845.1 Nitrospiria bacterium
AGGATGAAGGGAATTCCCTCAATGACCACGGGGAATCCTTGCCATGTTTGGGACGGACTCACCTGCTAGTTGGTGTTTTTATCGACGAGACGGCCCTGCTTGAGCCACGGCATCATCGCGCGGAGCCGGGCGCCGACCCCCTCGATGGGATGCTCTTCGCCCCGCTGGAGCAAGGCATTGAACACGGGACGGCCCGCCTTATTTTCCAGAATCCACTCTTTCGCAAATCGTCCGCTCTGGATTTCATCGAGGATTCGCTTCATTTCCGCCCGCGTCTCATCGGTGACGATCCGCGGACCCCGCGTCACATCCCCGTATTTGGCGGTATTGCTGATGGAATACCGCATGGTGGAGATGCCGCCCTCATAAATCAGATCGACGATCAACTTCACCTCGTGCAGGCACTCGAAATACGCCATCTCGGGGGAGTATCCCGCCTCAACCAATGTCTCATACCCGGCCTGGATCAGCGCCGTGAGCCCGCCGCAGAGGACCACCTGCTCGCCGAAGAGGTCGGTTTCACATTCTTCCCGGAACGAGGTTTCGATCACGCCGGCCTTGGTTCCTCCGATGCCTCGCGCATACGCCAATCCGACGGCGCGGGTCGTGCCCGAAGGATCCTGGTGGATCGCGAGCAGCGACGGCACCCCGCTGCCTTTGGCAAATTCCGAGCGAACTAGATGGCCGGGCCCCTTGGGCGCCACCATGAAGACATTCATGTCCGGACGGGGGACGATCTGGCCGAAGTGAATGTTGAACCCATGGGCGAAGGCCAGATAGCCGCCCTGCTTGAGGGAGGGGGCGATGTCCCGATGGTAAATCTCGGCCTGCAGTTCGTCCGGCGCGAGAATCATCGCCACATCGCACCGCTTGGCGGCATCGGCCACCGGCAAGACCTTCAATCCCGCCCGCTCGGCCTTTTCCCAGGACGGCCCAGGACGCCCCGCCACCAGCACGTCCATTCCGCTGTCCTTCAAATTATTCGCATGGGCATGGCCCTGGCTGCCGTACCCGACGATGGCGATGGTTTTGCCTTTGAGATTCGCCGGATCGGCGTCCTGCTCGTAGTACATCTTCATTCCGGTCTCCTACCGTGTTATTTGGCGTCAGCCATGGCGTGAGGACGGCGCTTGGGATCGCCGTTGGTCGCCCGCATCTCGTCGCGAGGCATGGCGATCCGTCCCGACCGCACCAATTCTTTGATACCCAGCGGACGCAATTGATTGACGAACGCGTCGACCTTGTCGCGGGCGCCCGTGATCTCCACCGTGTAGGTGGACGGCGTCGAATCCACGATCTTGGCCCGAAAAATCTCGATGATCCGAAAGGTCTCGGCCCGATCTTCGGCCCGCGTATGAATCTTGATCAGCGCGGTCTCGCGCTCCACATAGTCGCTCTCGGACAACTCGACGACCTTGATGACGTCGATCAACTTATTGACCTGCTTGGTGATCTGCTCCAGAATCCGCTCGTCGCCTTGCGTGACCACCGTGATCGACGACATGGTGGGATCGAGGGTCGGGCCCACCGACAGGCTTTCGATATTGAAGCCGCGGGCGGAAAATAGTCCCGCCACCCGCGCGAGCACGCCGAACTTGTTCTCCACCAACAAGGAAATAATATGTTCCATATGATGCCGCTCCGCCGATCTTACGCCAGAGAAATCGACTCTTTGGGATCGCCCTGGGCGGGCGCTTGCCGGGCGGCGTCGGGTTGAGGGTCCTCGTAGACCATTTCGTTGATGGCTCCCCCGGCCGGCACCATGGGATAACAATTCTCGTAGGGATCGACTTGGAAGTCCATCAGCACGAGCTTTTTGACCGCGAACGCCTCATCGAGCACCTCATCGACTTCGTGAGGTTCGGTGGCACGTAATCCCACGGCGCCATAGGCCTCCGCCAGCTTGACGTAGTCGGGCCCGCCTTCCAGACGGCTGGCGGAATAATGGCCCTGATAAAACAATTGCTGCCATTGGCGCACCATGCCGTGGTACCCATTGTTCAAGATCGCGACTTTCACGGGCAAGTCATACGCCATCGCCGTCGCCAACTCCTGCAGGTTCATCTGGAAACTCCCGTCGCCGGTGACGCAGACCACCAGCCGACCCGGAAACGCGCGCTGCGCTCCCAGCGCCGCGGGAAATCCATACCCCATCGTGCCGAGCCCCCCGGAGTTCAACCACGTCCGAGGTTTCGCGAATTTATAGAATTGCGCGGTCCACATCTGGTGCTGACCGACGTCTGACGTGATGATCGCCTCGCCGCGAGTCCGGCGATAAATCATGTCGATGACGAACTGCGGCTTGATGACCTTGGCATCGGCCTTGTAAATTAACGGGCGCTCGCTCTCCCACGCCGCGATCTGAGTCAGCCACGGCGTTTTCCCCTCGCGCCGCTTCCCCCCCACCATCGCGGTGGCCTGAGCCAACAGGTCCCGCAAGACCGACTTGGCGTCGCCGACGATCGGAATATCGACGTGAATATTCTTACGAATCGACGTGGGATCGATATCGACGTGGATGATCTTGGCCTTGGGAACGAACTCGCTGATCTTCCCCGTCACCCGATCGTCGAATCGCGACCCGACGGCGATGAGGAGATCGCTGTGGTGGACGGCCAGATTCGTGGCGTGCGAACCGTGCATGCCCAACATCCCAAGCGAGAGCGGATGCGTTCCAGGAAACGCCCCAAGCGCCATGAGCGTCATCGTCACCGGAATATTCAGCAGCTCGGCCAGCGCAAGGAGTTCCTCGCTGCCGTCGGAGTTGATGACGCCGCCCCCGACGTACAGCACCGGACGCTCGGCCTTGACCATGGCCTCGGCGGCTTGCTTGATCTGCCATTTATTGCCTTCGTACGTCGGATTGTAACCCCGGACGTACACCTTATCCGGATAAGAAAACTCGGCCATGGCCATGCTGACGTCCTTCGGAATATCGACCAGCACGGGACCGGGGCGCCCGCTCCCGGCCAGATAGAACGCTTCTTTGATGGTAGCCGCCAATTCGCCGACGTCTTTGACCAGATAGTTGTGTTTGGTGCACGAGCGGGTAATGCCGACGATGTCGGCCTCCTGAAAGGCGTCGTTGCCGATCAACGAGGTGAGGACCTGGCCGGTAAACACCACGATGGGACAGGAGTCCAGGTTCGCATTCACCAGCCCCGTCACCGTGTTCGTGGCCCCCGGACCCGAGGTCACCAACGCGACCCCGACTTTTCCGGTCGCCCTGGCATACGCCTCCGCCATATGAATGGCGGCCTGTTCATGGCGGACCAGGACAAAATCGAGATCCTTATCGCCGTACAACACGTCAAAAATCTTGAGGACGACTCCGCCCGGGAGCCCGAAGATGGTTTTGACCCCTTCGCGTTTGAGCGACTCGACAAAAATTTCGGCCCCGGTCATCTTCATATCATTACCATCCTCTTTTCATCATGAGCACGACGGAACGGTACGGGCTTCGAGCTTGATACGGCTAACCCATTGAGAACAGGAAAATTTCGGACTACGATAGCATATCTAAAAATGGGAAGTCAACTGAAGGGCGGACCAAAGAGCGGGGTGAGGATCAGCGAGCGGCGTGAACGGGTTCGGGCTCG
>JBDSOK010000049.1:0-7060 GCA_039914845.1 Nitrospiria bacterium
GGCGGGGCGAAACCATGCCGCGTCGTATTTTCGCTCCAGCTTTTCGGCAGCAGAAACTGTGGAAGGTAATCGGGTCCTCCGGCTTTGGAGCCGATCCCGGACAGGCGGAATCCCCCGAAAGGCTGGCGACCCACGACCGCGCCGGTCGTGGGTCGATTCACATAGAGGTTGCCCACCTCGAACGCCTCGACCGCGCGACGGATATGGGCCGGGCTGCGCGAGTACAGGCCGCCGGTCAGGGCGTATTCGCTGTCATTGGCCAGCGCCAGCGCGTGCTCGAAATCGCGGGCGACCAGAATCGACAGGACCGGCCCGAAAATTTCCTCGCGGGCGAGGGGATGGTCGGGAGGCACCGGCCCGAACAGCGCGGGTGGAATGTAGTAGCCCGGCGAGGCAGGCGGCGAGACCACGCGGACGGCGAGCCCGTCGGCCACCCCGCGCTCGATCATCGCCAGAATGCGATCGCGGGCGGCCGCATCGATGACCGGCCCCACGTGACACGCGGGGTCCTCCGGCGAGCCGATCGCGAGGCCCGCCACCGCGGCCGTCAATCGCGGAACGAACGCGTCGTACATCGCCTCGATCACGATCAGCCGCGAGCAGGCGGAACACTTCTGGCCTTGATAGCCGAAGGCGGAGGTCAGGATGCCGGGGATCGCCTGGTCCGGATCGGCGGTCCGGTCGACGATGATGGCGTTCTTGCCGCCCATCTCGGCGATGACGCGTTTGACGTGCCGCTGGCCGGGCGGGGTGCGGCCCGCGCGTTCGATGATCCGCAGGCCGACGTCTTTCGAGCCGGTGAACGTGATGAAGTCCACCTCGGGATGCTCGACGAGGTACTCACCCACGTCCCCGCCGGGCCCCGGCAGGAACTGCAGGACACCCGGCGGCAGGCCCGCCTCGTGGAACAGCTCCACCAGCCGCGCGCCGATTACGGGGGACAGCCCCGACGGCTTGAACAGCGCCGGATTGCCCGCAACCACCGCGGCGGCGATCATCCCGGCCGGGATTGCCAGCGGGAAGTTCCACGGCGCGACGATGAAGCCGATCCCGCGCGGCTCGTACCCGTAGCGGTTCGCTTCGCCCGGGGCATCCCCCATCGTCTGCACCCGCCCGAGGCGCAGCATCTCCCGCGCGTAGTACTCCAGAAAATCGACGGCCTCCACCACGTCGCCGTCCGCCTCGTGCCAGGATTTACCCACCTCGAGGACTTCCAGCGCCGCGAGGTCGAACCGCCGCTCGCGCATCAGGCTGGCCGTGCGCCGGAGGATCGCCGCCCGCTCATCCACTGCGACCCGCCGCCACGTCGCACGGGCGCGAGCCGCGGCGGCAAGGGCCCGGTCGGCGTGCTCGCGCGCGGCCGACGCGATTTTTCCCACCCGTTCCGACGGGGCCGCGGGATTGTAGGAGGCGGTGGTGCGGCCGGTCGTCACCGGATGGCCGTCGATGATCAGCGGCCATTCGCGATCCAGCGCCGCGCGCTCGCGCTCGATCGCGCGGCGCATCGCCTCGCGGGCGTCGCCCTCCGCGAAATCGGCCGGCGGTTCGTTGGTGAACCGATCGGCTGCGGAGGATGAGGCGGGCGCGGGGCCGGGCGGGGCGGGTGCGGCCAGCAGCGCTTCGGGGGAGAGCCGCTCCTGAAAGCGGCGCCGGAGGAAGGACTCGTTCGCGCTGTTTTCCAGCAATCGCCGGACGAGGTACGCCATCCCGGGAATCAATTCTCCCACCGGCGTGTAGAGGCGGACCCCGAACCCCATCTCGGCCAGCGCCGCGGCGATCGGCTCGCCCATCCCATATAAGAGTTGCAGCTCGTACTCGGAGGGGGACAGCCCCCGGCGCTGCGCCGCGGCGATGGCCGTCGCCAGACTCCGGACATTGTGCGAGCCGATCGCGGGGCGCACCGCGGGCGCGTGGTCGACGAGCAGGCGCGTCAGGGCCTCGAAGCGGAGGTCGGTGGTCGCTTTCTCCGTCCAGACCGGGATCGGCCAATTGTTCCGGCGCGCAATGGTGACCTCTTCATCCCAGTACGCGCCTTTGACCAATCGAACGGTGATGGGCTTGGCGCGCCGTTCGGCCCACTCAATCAACTCGCGCACGTCCCGCTCGGCATCCCGCAGATAGGCTTGAATGACGATGCCGGCGTCGAGGTCGGCGAACTCGGGCTCATCCAGCAGGCGCCGGAACAGCGCGAGCAGCAGATCCTTGAGCGCGTCATGCTCCATATCGATGTGCACGTGCGCGCCCCGTTCGCGTGCGGATTGGAGAATGGGGCGCAGGCGGACGGCCAGGCGGTCAAGGCTGCCGGTCCGGTCGGCGGGATCAATGCGGGCGTCCAGCGAGGAGGGTTTGATGGAGATATTGGCACGCGGGACGGTCGCGAGCGGCGAGCCGGTCGTCGCGGGCGAGGCGTCCGCCGCATCCGCGAGGACGTCGATCAGTCGCCGGTAGCGGCCGCCGTACGCGTCGGCCTCGGCCTCGCTCAGGGCCGCCTCCCCCAGGAGCGCGATCGACACGCCGCGCCCCAGGCGCCATGCCTCGACCGCAGCCCGATTGGCTCCTTCGATGGAATCGGCAGCGATAAAGACGGCGGCGAGAGACGCCACCTGCTCCTTGATCGCCCGGCCGGCTAGGCGTCCGGCCATGGAATCGGGGGCGAGGCGCTTGAGTCCCCACTCGATCGTCTTGGGAAGCGGGAGGCCCTCGAAGTATTCGGCAAAGAGCGCGATCGCATCCGAGGGATCGGACACGGTGGGCAGCACATCCACGAAGCGAAAGAGCGCGACCTTGAACCGCTCGTCCCGGATCGCCCAGTCCATCATCTGTCCGCCCCAGCGGCCCACGTCGAAAATCGAGGCGCGCCGGTCGCCCATCCGCTCCAAGAGCTCGCGCCCGATCCGTTGGATCTCGGGTTCGAGGTCCGGCGACGTCATGGCGCGCCGTCTCCGGGCCACAGCGTGGTGTACCAGAGCACCGCGAGCAGGGTCTTGCTGTCCACGATCTCGCCGCGCCGCACGAGCGCGAGGAGATCCGCGAACGGCATGGTCACGATCTCCAGGCACTCGGTGCCGTCGGGTGTGGCGTCGGGAGCGGGCTTGAGGTCGCGGCCGAGAAAGACCTGGATTTGGCCGGTCGAGAATCCCACCGAGTGATAGTAGGAGAACAAGGGATCGAGGCGGGCGGGAGAGAGGCCGATTTCCTCGCCGCATTCCCGCCGCGCGGTGGCGGCGGGCTCTTCTCCCGGTTCGAGAATGCCGGCCGGAATTTCCAGGATCGCCCGCTGCAGCGCGGTGCGATATTGACGCACGAGATAGACGACGCCGGTAGGCGTGATGGGGAGGACGCCCACCGCGTCGGGCGGCACGATGATCTCCCGCCGTCCCTCCCGGCCGTCGGGAAGCCGGACCGAGCGTTCCTCGGCCCGGAGGTAGCGACCTTCGTAGACGGTGCGGGTGCCCAGCAAGGTTTCATCCAGATTCATGGCGTGCCTCGGGGTGAGGCCGTCCGAACACGGTCGGACGGCGGGAGTGGGCCGGCGGCCCGCGATGCCGTCAGGTGCAGGGCCAGTCCCAAGCTGATGATCGGCAGCGCGATCCACACGCGCGAGCCGATCGTTTCGTGCCCCAGCCAGGCGCCGAGCGCCACCGCCACGAAGGGGTTGACCAGCGCATAGCTGGCCACGCGATGCACCGGCTCCACCGTCAAGAGCCAGGCGAACGCGGTGAACGCGAGGCACGAACCGAAGAGCGCGAGATACCACATGGCCCACCACGATCGCGGACTGATGGACACCGGCGAGCCGGGCTGGATCTCGCCGGTCGCCAGGCCGATCAGGAAAAAGGCGGCCGCGGCCGCGAGCATTTGGATTGCGGACGTCAGGATCACGCTCGACGGCAGGTCGGCCAGGTGCGAGACGCTGCTTGCCGCCGACCATAGGCAGGTGGCGAGCAGCAGGAGCGCGATGCCGTTCATACTGGTGACACCCGTCCCATCCCCCCCGCCGGTCAACACCCCGACCCCGATGACTCCCAAGACCATGCCCATGACCTGCCGGGGGGAGGCCGGCAGGGTTCGCCGCAGACAGGAATCGAAGAGCGTGACCCAGAGCGGCGTCGATGAGATGATGAGCGCCGCCAGATGCGAGTCCACGCTGCGTTCGGCCCATCCCACCAGCCCCGTTCCGCCGATCAGCAGGACGCAGCCGATGGCGGACGCGTTGGCGATCTGGCGGGGCGACGGCCGGCGCACGGGTTCCCGCAGCCAGGCACAGACCGCCGGGTAGAGCGCGAGGTTGATCGCGCCCGCCGCCGCAAAACGCCAGGCGAAGAGCAGCGAAGGGGGCATGGTCTCGATGCCGAACCGGATGGCGAGATACGTCGAACCCCAAATGAGGTAGACGACGAAGTACGCCGCGGGGATCGCCCAGCGAGCGCTGCGTATCACTATTCGGTATGCCCTCCTTGTCCCGCATCCTACCACAGGCGCGCCGGCCGCCGCCATCGACATTCCGGCCCGGCTTCCGTATAATGCGCCGGTTCTTCCCGGAGCCGCTTAGGGCCGCATGAATCTTCTCGAACGATTGTTTGAAGCCGCGCTGTGGCGCAGCCGTTTCATCGTGTTGCTCGCTGTCGTCTCCAGTCTGGTCTCCGCGGTCATCCTCTTTCTCATTGCGACCGCCGACGTGGTCGGCGTCGCCGTGAAATCGGTGAAGTACGCACTCGGAGGCCACGGCGCCGAGGACTACGACGGCTTTCACGGCGCGGTCGTCGCGCACATCATCAGTTCGGTCGACGATTATCTTCTGGCCACCGTCCTGCTCATTTTCTCGTTCGGCCTCTACGAATTGTTCATCAGCAAGATCGACGAGGCGCAGGAGGATGCCCGCCACAGTTCCAAGATCCTCCTCATCCACAACCTGGACGATCTCAAGGACCGGCTCGCCAAGGTCGTGCTGATGATCCTGATCGTCACCTTCTTCAAGAACGTCATCCACACGTCGTTCTCCGCCCCGCTCGACATTCTCTATCTCGGCGTCGGCATCCTCTTCGTTGCGCTGGCGCTGTACTTCACCAGCCGCAGCCCACACGGCGGCGAGAAATGAGCTGGTCGGCGATCGCGGATCTGGCCGTCGCGCGTTCACACCCGGCGGTGGCAACCTTGGGGGGAAAGATCTACGCGATCGGCGGCGGCGGGCCGCGCTTTGCGAGCCTGAACAGCGTGGAGGTCTTCGATCCGCCAAGCGGTCGCTGGTCCGCCGCGAGCCCGATGCCCACGCTCCGGTCCGGGGCGATGGCGGTGCCGCTGGGCGATCGCATCGCGGTGATCGGCGGCGGTTTTCGGAAGCCCGACGGCAAGTTCACGTTTCTGCGCACGGTGGAGTTCTACGAGCCCGCGACCGATCGCTGGACCGCGGGACCCGACATGCTTCAACCCCACGACTACCCGGCCTGCGCCGTGCTCGACGAGTGGATCTACATCGTCGGCGGCCACCATCCCGACGCGACCGAAGGCGGGCCGCAGACTGATCCGGGATTTTCATTCGCCGAGCGCTGGCAACCGGGCGCGAAAGAGTGGCAGGAGCTGGCGCCGCTTCCCACGCCGCGGTTCGCGGCGGCGGGATTGATTCTGGGCGGGCGGGTGGCGGTTGCCGGCGGCGTGGCGTTCACCCCGGACGGGTTTATGGAGTTCGACCGCGTGGAATGCTACGATCCCGCGCGCCGGACCTGGGAGCGGGCCGCCTGGTCGCTGCCGTGGACGACGGCGGCCCACGGGTTGGCCCGGTTGGGTTCGGGGTTGACCGTGTGCGGCGGATTTTCGGGCGACGCCGGGATCGGCGCGTTCGCCGCCCGCTGTGGTCTCGACGAACACGGTGCGCCAGGCCCTTGGGCGATGCTGCCTTCCCTGCCGGAGCCCCGTGCCGCGATGGGCGTCGCGGAACTGGAGGGACGGCTCTACCTGATCGGCGGATGGGCGGCTGACCGCTCGGTCATGGCCGGCGCCCGGGTGTGGACCGATGGCTGAGGCTTCGGCCTCGTCCTGTATTGCGGGCATCCTGATCTTTCACGGCGTGGAGGAAATCGAATTCGCCGCGCCGTTCGCCGTCTTCGCCGCCATGCGACGGCTCCAGATCCACTCCGGCGATTCGGACCTTCCCGAAACCCACGCGATCACGCTGGCCCGTTCGCCCGGCATCATCCATGGTGCCAACGGCCTGCGCCTCCTCGCCGATTATGATTTGACGATGTGTCCCGCGCTCGACGTGCTTATCGTGCCCGGATCGGGCGAGATCGGCGAGCCGACCACGCCCGCGATGGAGGACTTGGCGCTCTGGGATTTCGTCCATGAGCGCGCCCCGCAGGTCCGGTGCCTGGCGTCGGTCGGCACCGGCGCGTTCGTCCTCGCCAAGGCGGGCGTGCTGGCGGGTAAGCGCGCGACCACCCGCGCGCCGTACCGCGCGCAACTCGGGCGGTTCGACGGCGTGACGCCCTGCGATGAGGGCCTGGTGGAAGACGGGGCGGTCTGGACGGCCGCGAGCGGCGCGTGGGGGATGCGGCTCGCGCTGGGGATCATTGCGCGGTTCTACGGCGATCCGGTCTCGCGGCGCGTGGCGCGGGAGTTGGAGATGGAGGGCGGCGGCCCGGGGTGACAAGCCTCCGGCCATTGCCTATAATGTCCCCGCCGATGTCCCCCCTCCGTCACATTCACCTCATCGCGATCTGCGGTACCGGCATGGGGTCGCTCGCCGGTATGCTCAAAGCGGCGGGGTATCACGTCACGGGTTCCGACGCCAATGTCTACCCACCGATGAGCACCTGGCTGGCCGGGCAGGGGATCGTGCCCTTGTCCGGCTTCCGGCCCGAGCATCTCGACGGCGCCGATCTGGTGGTGGTCGGCAACGCGGTGTCGAAGACCAATCCCGAGGTGGTTGCGATGCTGGAGCGGGGCATTCCGTACCGGTCGTTCCCGCAGGCGCTCGCGGAGTTCTTCATTTGCGATCGGCACGCCCTGGTGGTGACCGGCACCCACGGCAAGACGACGACCACTGCGCTGCTCGCCTGGGTCT
>JBDSOK010000003.1:0-3707 GCA_039914845.1 Nitrospiria bacterium
GAAAGCCGGCAAGATACGTCGTGGCGGGATACGGAGTATTGAGCTGGGTCAGCGGCGGGGTCAGCAACAGGACGCGCATCGCGCGCATTATAGCAGGAGCGGGCGAGGAGCCGGAGAGTCGTCGGAACATTCGAGAGGGAAGGGCAAAACGCATGCGGGGACGGTTACCCGTCCCCGCATGTCGGACTCTATCTGCTGCCGGTTCTTCCCGCTAGGCGGGAACCAAGCGTCCCTCGCGACGCGGCCTGGCGCCGCGGAACGGTCGCTCAGGTTGCGACGGCCTGCCCCGACGTCCGTTCCGATCACCATCGTCGGCGGAGGACGAACGGACTGCGGTGGGTTCGAACCCGACCACGGCTTGCTGGGTGATCGAGGTGCGCGCCGCCCGCTCCATGTCGCGCCACAGGCCGCGATCCTTTTCCGAAATGAGCGACACCGCGCAGCCCTGGGCTCCGGCCCGGGCGGTACGCCCGATCCGGTGCACGTAATCCTCATAGGTGTTGGGCACGTCGAAGTTCACGACGTGCGACACCTCGGGCACGTCGATCCCTCGCGAGGCGATGTCGGTCGCCACCAGCACGCGAACCTTCCCCGACCGGAAATCCTGCAGGGCCTTGATCCGCGCGGGTTGGCTCTTATTGCTGTGCAGCGCCGACGCCGGATGGCCGTTGCGCTCCAGATGCTCCATCAGGTTATTGGCCCCATGCTTGGTTCGGGTGAAGACGATCGTACGTTGCATCGCCGTGTTTTGCAGGAGGTGCACGAGCAGCGATCGCTTCCGGTCATGGTTGACCGGATGACCGATTTGCGTGACCTGGGTCAACGGGGTGGCCGAGCGGGCCACCTCGACCTTCGTCGGCCGCACCAGCATCTCGTCGGCCAACCGCATGATCGGGGCGGGCATCGTCGCGGAGAACATCATGGTCTGCCGGGTGCGAGGCACGGCCGCGACAATCCGTTTGATGTCGTTGATGAAGCCCATATCGAGCATCCGATCGGCTTCATCCAGCACCAGAATTTCGAGGGCGTCGAACCGCACCGTGCGCCGCTGCAGATGATCGAGCAACCGTCCCGGCGTCGCGATGACGACATCCACCCCGCGGCGAAGGGCCAATTCCTGCGGTCCGTAGCCCACACCGCCGAAAATGACGGTGAATTTGAGCGGAAGATACATCCCATACTCCCGGAAGGCCTCGCCGATCTGGGCCGCCAATTCGCGGGTCGGGGTCAAGATCAGAGCCCGCGGGGCGGTCGCCCTGCGCCGGGCCAGGCGTTGCAGGATCGGTAACGCGAACGCCGCGGTTTTGCCGGTGCCGGTCTGGGCGCACCCTAAGATGTCTCCGCCGGCAAGGGCGGCGGGAATCGCCTGACCCTGAATCGGGGTCGGCGCGGTATACCCCGCCCGCTCAACGGCTTTGACCAGTTCGGGCACAAGGCCCAGTTCTAAAAACGACATGCACAATCCTTTCTGTGCGGCGATCCGTTCATGGATCTCCGCCACGAGGACGCGGCACACGCGCCTTCAATGGCGCGGGAACCACGCGAGCGCCGCCGGCGGACCTGCGACCTCGCAAGCCTCAATCAGGCGGCAAATGGAACCTGAAGAACGGATAGGACCCTTAGGGGAGACAACCGATTCGCAGATCGCTGGAAAGGAGCTGGTTCGGCGGGAGGGAATTCCGACCCTCGGTTCATGAATGAGCGGACTATACCATAGGTCGGTCGCCAATGCCAAGCACAATTTTCATCCCGCGCGCATTGTCTTCCGCTCCGGGATTTGGTATACATCGACGTCCCGATCATCCACGGACTGGAGCGTTTACCAAGGAGGGAATATGAAAACTGCACTGAAACATGCGACCTGCGGCTTCGGTCGAACACTCGTCACCGCGCTCGTCGCCGGCGCGTTCACCGCCGTGACGGCCCAGGCCGCCCCCATCGGCATCCCCGCCGCCACGACAGGAGCCGGCAAAACGATGATCGGCGGCGAGGTGAATATCCTGCTGGATCGCGATCTGACGGCCGGTGTCGGCGGCGGCGAAGCGGAAAGCCTGCAGGCCTTCGCCAAGGGCTCAATCGGCGTCGACGACCGTCTGGACCTGGAGTTTCGCTTCGGGCTCGGCGACGTGGCGATCGATCCCGGTCTCGATAGTGATATCGGCCCCGCGTTCGGCGCAGGCTTCAAGGTGACCTGGGCCACCCTGCCCGACGCCAACCTGAAGATCGGCAGCGTCTTTCAGACCACGCAAGTCCGGGCGGATGACGGCCCGAACCGGGTGAGTCTGACGGAATATGATGCCGCGATCGGCGCGGCCATCGACATGGGAGGATCCAAGCGGCAACGCGGCCAATACACGCTCATCCCCTACTTCGGCCTGGCCTGGTCGGGAATGGATATCAGCGGTTTCACCGCCGAGGACGACGGCTTCGGCCTCTTCTTGGGCGCGGCGGCCAACGCCCCGGGCTCGATCTCCTTCGGCGGCGAGCTGCGGCTGGTGGATCAGATCGCGATCAGCCTGAACGTCGGCATGCCGTTTTAAGTCCCATAAATTCAAAAAGGCCGGTGGAGGACATCTCATCCACCGGCCTTTTTTTGTGCCCGGATCAGGGACCGGCGGCGACCTCCCGGCGTGTCATCCGCAAGAGATCACCGAGCACGAGGGCGACCCAAAAGGCCGCGAGGGGCGCGACGTGGAGCACCATACGATGCGCAGTCGATCCTTCGAATAGGTACTGATACATGACACTGCTTGCGGAGACGATCACAAAGGCCGCCAGCGTCAGCACGACGGGCCACCCGAAGAAAAGAAACGAAGGGTCGAAACTGCGACGAAAGTAGACCATCCATCCGGCGAAAAAGACCGGCCAGAGCACGTGCCAGTTCGCGGACTGCACAAGCTCGAACGCCATCAACGCCAGAACGTCCGGGAGTCGGCCGGCATGAAGGAGAGCTGCCGACCCCTCGATAGTCAGCGTCCCGGTGATTCCTCCCGCCATTTTGAAAGCCGACCACGCGCCCCAAATCGCGACCGGAGAGAGCGCGAACAGCCCGATGTGCATCCACGACGCCCGATCTCCCCAGCGGCGCTCCCGCGCGGCAAGAACCGTCAGGGCAATCAGATTGATTCCCAACACGAGGACGCCCTCGTTCTTCATCCACACCGCGAATGCGGTCATGAGGGAACCAAGGACCACATCTGATGCGTGACGCGTGGTCGCGTATCGCCACAGAAAGATCGCCGCGCCAAGGGCCGCGTAGGCCAACGGAAGATCCAGGTAGGCGTCGGTGGCATGCTGCACCAAGAGGGGGAGCCCCGCGACGAGCCAGGTCCCCGCCATGGCGCCCAACGGCCCAAAGGCGTGGCGCAATCCCCCATACATCATGGCGAGGAGCGCCGCCAAGAGACACGGGAATACGAGCTTGAACGCGGTATCGTCCCATCCTCCGGCACACCACGATACCCACAGCTCGATCAGTGGAAATCCCAACGGATAATCCGCGTTGCCGATGAATTGAAGGGTCGAGGCCGAGATCGTCTGATCGTAATACATCGCTTTGGCCCGCAGCGCGTGCACGATGAAGGCATCCCATCCCAGCACCGGCTTGCTCATCGCGCGATCGAGGACCATCGCCAAACGAACCGCCAGACCTGCCGCTCCCATCCACCACGCAACCCGCGTCCATCCCCTGAGCGTCCGCAACTCGA
>JBDSOK010000015.1:0-6756 GCA_039914845.1 Nitrospiria bacterium
GATACCAGTCTTCCTTCTGATCCTCCGCCCTCAGTAACTTTCCTTCTCCGACGGGAACCGGCCGTCCATCACTTCGTCTTTATATTGCTTCACGGCGGCCAGGGCGACGTCGCGGAGGTTGGCGTAGCGTTTGATGAATTTGGGGCTGAATTGGTCGAAGAGACCGAGGAGGTCGTGGAGGACGATGACTTGGCCGTCGCAGGCGGCGCCGGCGCCGATGCCGATGGTGGGGATGGAGACGGCGCGGGTGATTTCGGCGGCCACCGCCATGGGGACGCCTTCGATCAAGAGCGCGAACGCGCCGGCGTCTTCGGCGCGTTTGGCGTCGTCCAATAGGCGCTGGGCGCCGGCGGGTTCGCGGCCTTGGACTTTGTAGCCGCCCATTTTGTGGACCGACTGGGGGGCCAGGCCCAGGTGGGCCATGACCGGGATATCCGCAGCGGCGATTGCCGCGACTCGGGGGATCATCGACGGCACGCTCTCCAGCTTGACCGCCGCCGCCCGGCCCTCTTGGAGAAAGCGGCCGGCGTTGCGGACCGCTTCCGCGTCGGAGACTTGAAACGACATGAAGGGCATGTCGCCGATCACCAGCGCGTGCGTGACGGCCCGGGACACCATCTCGGTGTGGTAGATCATCTGGTCGATCGTGACCGGCAGCGTGTTGGGATGGCCCTGCACCACGATGCCGAGCGAATCGCCGACCAAAATGATGTCGATGCCGGCCTCGTCCACGATGCGCGCGAAGGGATAGTCGTAGGCGGTGAGCATGGTGAGGCGCTTGCCTTCGACCTTGCGGCGTTGCAGATCGGGAATGGTGATGCGCGGCGACACGTCAGGCTCCGAGTTCGGCGCGGTCCAGAATCGCGGGGATGGCTTGATCCGACCCCACCGCCATGATGTGGACGCCGTGGCAGCAGTCGCGGATCTGCTTGATCAGGCGCACGGCGATGTCGATGCCCACGCCCAGCGCCTGCTCTTTGTCGGCGGAGGCCAGCTCCTCGATGAAATGCTGGGGCACCGAGATGCCGGGAATGTTCTTGTTCATGTACTCGGCCATCTTGGCGGACTTGAGCACCACGATACCGGCCAGCACCCGCGCGCCGAGCGGCCGGGCGCGCTCCATGAAGGCCCGGAAGCGATCCGGGTTGTAGACCGCCTGGGTCTGAAAGAACTTGGCGCCGGACTTGAGCTTGCGCTCCATCCCCGCGAGCTGCGGCTCGGGCGGGTCCATCTCGGGACTCACCGCCGCCGCCGGGAAGAAGTCCGTCGATCCCGACAAGGTATGGCCGCCCAGATCTTTGCCCTCGTTGAGTTGTCCCACCACGCCGAGCAGTTGCGCGGCATCGAGATCGAAGACCGGCTTGGCGTCTTTATGATCGCCCACCGAGGGATCGTCGCCGCGCAGGCAGAGGACGTTGCGGATGCCCAGCGCGTGCGCGCCCAAAAGATCCGATTGCAGTGCAAGGCGATTGCGGTCGCGGGTGGTCATCTGGAAGACCGGGTCGTGCCCCTGTTCGAAGAGCAGGCGGCACATCGCGAGCGACGACATCCGCATCACCGCGGCCTGGTTGTCGGTCACGTTGATGCCGTGGACGCGCCCCAGCAGGGCTTTGGTCCGAGAGAGGACGGTGGTGACGTCGGTGCCCTTCGGCGGTTCGCACTCGACCGTCACGGCAAACTCGCCGGTTTCAATCACTTCGCGCAATCGACGCATCATCACCTCATGTGTGGAGGGTCTTAGACCTGCCCTACGGGTTCGGGGTGGCCGCCAACATCGTGTTTTGCATCAGCAACGCAATCGTCATCGGACCCACGCCTCCCGGCACCGGCGTAATCCAGCCGGCCTTCGGGGCGACCTCGTCGAAGTCCACGTCTCCCACCAATTTCCCATCCGGGAGACGATTGATGCCGACGTCGATGACCACTGCGCCGTCCTTGACCATCTCCCCGCGGATGAAGCGCGCTTTGCCGATCGCGGCGATCAGGATATCGGCTCGCCGGCAGACCTCCGGCAGATCGGGCGTCTTGGAGTGGCACACGGTGACGGTGGCGTTGCGGTGCATGAGCAGGAGGGCGGCGGGCTTGCCCACCAGGTTGCTGCGGCCCACCACCACCGCGGTCTTCCCTTCGATCGGCAGCTTGTGATACTCCAGCATGGCCATCACGCCCGCGGGCGTACAGGGCACGAATCGCGGCTCGCCCATCGTCAACTTGCCGACGTTGAAGGGATGGAGCCCGTCGATGTCCTTGTCGGGCGACATGGCATACAGGACCGGTTCGCTTCGCAGCGGCTTGGGCAGCGGTAATTGCACGAGAATACCGTGGATGGCCGGGTCGTGGTTTAAGCGCCCGATCAAGGCCAGCAGGTCTTCCTGTGAGGTCGTCGACGGCAATTGGTGACCGACCGTGTGCATACCGAGCTCTTCGCAGGTGCGCTGTTTGTTCCGCACGTAGATGTGCGAGGCGGGATCATCTCCCACCAGCACGGTCGCCAACCCGGGAACGATTCCGCGGGCTCTCAGGGCGGCGACGCCCTCCCGCACGCGCTCTTTGACCGCGGTGGCGATGACTTTTCCGTCGATGATTTGTGCGGCCACGACTCTCGCTCCTATTCGACTCTAGCCGGGAACCGGCGGCCCGAGATGGTCCCGGCCCGTTCGGATGATCCGGCGCTCGGTGACGATCATCGTCACCCGGACATCGTGCTCCCGGATCGGAATCGCGGGAACCATCTGACACTCAAACGCCAAGGCGACAATCGCCGTCCGGGGCCGCGCCTCGGCGAGCAATCGATCGTAGTACCCCGCTCCCCATCCCAAGCGATTGCCCTGCGGATCGAACGCCAATCCCGGGACGACCACCAGATCCACCTCGGTGACCTCGACGGGCGGACGGGATCCGACACGGGGCTGACGAATGCCGAAAGGGCCCGGCACCACCGCCTCGGGCCCCTCGAAATCCGTCAGGATCAATCGCCGTTCGCCGGTCAGCGTCACCGGAACCACCACGCGCATCCCGCGGGCTTTGGCCTCCGCCACCAACCCGTCGGTCGGCACCTCGCTGCCCGTGGACAGCGAGAAATGCAGCACCCGAACGGCTTGGAGATCCGGCAGCGTCCAGAACCGATTGGCGATCAGCCGACCGTATTCAGCCCGGTCGACCGGCAATACGGCATCGCGCCGGGCCAGGACCGACCGGCGGAGCAATTCCCGCTGTTCCGCGGCACCCAAAGTCCGGCCAGCATAGCAAGGCCCCCATCAACAATCAAGTCAGCGGCGGACGCCTATCGGGCCGTAAGTTGAAGGGACCTACTCGTCCGGCTTATCTTCGCGCCAGCGTTCCAACCGTCGTCCGATTTCACGCTCGGCGCCCTCGTCGGTCGGATCGTAGTACCGTCGTCCGACCAGGCGGTCCGGGAGATATTGTTGATCGACGGTGTGGCCGGGGAAATTATGCGGGTAGCGATATCCGTCGGCGTAGCCTTCGGCCTTCATCAAGGTGGTGGGGGCGTTGCGCAGATGGAGGGGAACCGGCAGCGAGCCCGTGTCGTGGATCTCGGCCGCCGCCTTGCGATAGGCGAGGTAACTGGCGTTGCTCTTGGGCGCAGTGGCCAAATAGGTGGCGGCGTGGCTGAGAGGGATCCAGCCCTCCGGCATCCCCACCGCATGGTAGGCCTGGAACGCGGCGACGGCGATGGGCAGCCCGTGCGGGTCGGCGTTCCCGATGTCTTCGGACGCGAAGATCATCATGCGCCGCGCGATGAACAGGGGATCTTCTCCCGCCTCGAGCATCCGCGCCAGCCAATAGACCGCCGCGTCGGGATCCCCGCCGCGCAGGCTCTTGATGAAGGCGGAGATGACGTTATAGTGCTCCTCCCGCCCCTTGTCGAACAGCAGCACGCGATGTTGCGCCGCCTCGCGGACCTCGCGCGAGGTCAACACGCGCTCCGCGCCCGGCGGACAGAGCGCCACGGCCTGTTCGAGCAAGTTGAGCGCGCGCCGGGCGTCGCCCTCCGCCCACTCGGCGATTTCACCCAGCAGCGAGGCGTCGCAGCCGACCTGGAGGTCGCCCAAGCCTCGCTCGCGATCGTCCAGCGCGCGGCGGAGGACCGCCACGACCTGTTCGACCCGCAGCGGTTTGAGCGTCAAGACCTTGCAGCGCGACAACAGCGGCGCGGTGACCTCGAAGCTGGGATTTTCGGTGGTGGCTCCCATCAGGATGATGGTGCCGGCCTCGACGTGGGGCAGAAAGGCGTCCTGCTGGCCGCGGTTGAAGCGATGGATCTCATCCACGAACAGAATCGTCCGCTCGCCGCGCCGTGTTCGGACGCGCGCCTCGGCAACCAGTTCGCGCACCTCTTTCACCCCGGACAGGACGGCGGAGAAAAAGACGAATCGACAGCGCGACGCCTTTGCGATCAGATGACCAAGGGTCGTCTTACCCGATCCCGGCGGCCCCCAAAAAATCAACGACGGGGGATGCTCGGCCTGGAGCACGGCGGACAAAAACCGCCCCGCACCGACCAAATGTTCCTGGCCTTCGAATTCATCCAGGGTCTGCGGCCTCATGCGCTCCGCGAGCGGCGGAGCCGGCTGCGCGCTCGGATCGTCAGGGGTAAAGAGATCCATCGGCGCATGCTACCACATCTCTCCGTCGCCGATCATTGGCCCTGAGCGACATCCCCTCCGCTCCGGCGACCGACGTGCGTGCTATAATGCCGCGTTCAAGCCCGAGGACGTTGATGCCCCCATACCGCTATCACATCTTCATGTGCGTCAATGAACGTTCGGCCGACGACCCGAAGGGCAGTTGCACCGCCAAGGGATCCGTCCGTTTGCAGGAGCTGTTCAAATCAGAAGTGAAACGGCGGGGGCTCCAGGGCCAGGTGCGAGCCAATAAGGCGGGCTGCCTGGATGCGTGCGAGTACGGACCCACCGTGGTGATCTATCCGGACGGCGTGTGGTATCGGGTCACATCCGACGCAGACGTCCTGGAAATCATGGACCGGCACATCGCCGGAGGCGACATCGTCACTCGCCTCCAGATTCCGTTCGCCTCGCAGCCGAAACCCGTCTAGCGCGTGACCGGTGCGGTCCGCTCTCGCCCTCACCGCGTTCTACTTTGCCTCGTTTGCGGCGCTGGGAATTTTTCTCCCCTACTTCAACCTCTACCTGCTGCATGCGGGATTTTCCTCGTGGCAGATCGGCGTGATCGCCGCGATCCCGCCGCTGTTGAAGATCGTCGTGCCGGCGTTCTTCGGCCTGGCGGCGGACCGATCCGGCGCGCGCCGTACGCTGATCGTCGGCACATCGGCCGCCACGACGCTCGCGTTCGCGCTCTTGCTCGGCGTGACCAGCTTCGGGGGCGTGCTGGCGGTGATGATCGTGTTCGCCCTGGCGTGGGCGCCCGTGCTCCCGCTCGTGGAAGCGACCGCGCTCGAAACGGTTGACCGTTGGCCGGGACTCGATTACGGCCGCATTCGGCTCTGGGGATCGGTGGGATTTATCGCCGCCACCACCGGCATGGGCATCCTGCTCGATTATGCCCCCGATCGCGTCATCCTCTACGGCGTCTTAGCCGCGTTCATCGCCACGACCGCCGCGGCCTTCGGTCTGCCGGCCCCGACATCGCCGCCCGGCTCGACCCCCATCGGTCTGGGATCGATCCTGCGTCGCTCGCCGCTGCCGCTTTTCTACCTGGCCTGTCTGCTCATGCAATTCAGCCACGGCGCCTATTACGGCTTTTTCTCGATCGCGTTGGAAGCCGAGGGGTGGTCCACGTCGTCCATCGGCGCGCTCTGGACGGTCGGGGTGGTCGCCGAAATCGCGCTCATGTTCTGGTCGGGACGCGTCCTCGCGCGGTTCGGCGCCGAACTCATGTTCGTCGCCTCATTCGTCGCCGCGGCCCTCCGGTGGACGGTCATGGCCTTTCCGCTTCACCTTCCGGGATTGATCCTCGCGCAATGCCTGCACGCGTTCAGCTTCGGCGCGTTCCACATCGCGGCCGTGACCATCATCCACCAGGCCGTGCCGGCGTCGTTGCGAGCCACCGGACAGACCCTTTACAGCAGCCTGGCCTACGGCCTGGGTTCGGCGTTGGGACTCCTGATCAGCGGGTGGTTGTATGCGTCATGGGGCCCGCAACGACTGTTCGGGCTCAGCGCCGCGGCGGCGGGGCTCGGCCTGGTGCTGGCGATCGGCGTGACGGCGCGGGGCATCCGCCGCCCGGCATCCGAGTAACGCCCCGGCCAATCGGCCGGGGCGAAACACCGACCACCCGGCTCGACACACCCACCAGGCGAGCAGCGGCCTGCCCAGGACCGATTCGAGACACGCCGCGGCGAACAAGCGCGTGACGTCCCGCTCCAAGGGATACCGTTTGGGAGTTATTTCGTGCAGGAGAACGGCCACGCAGGAGACCGCCGTCCGTCCGGCAACGAGCGCCGCCCAGACGAAGAACACGGTGGACGCCGTCGTCAGCTGTGCGGCGAACAGGACCGCCACCCAGACCATCGCCGTCACATCGATGGCCGGCGCTAAGAGCGCCGCGCTCCACGCCGCCGTCACCAGACGCCACGCCGCCTCGCGGAGCGTCCACGGCGCGCGGAGCAGCTGGTCGACCGCGCAGACCAGACCGCCGGCGATGCGCCCGCGACGATCGGCCGAGGCCGACCTCAACGTGTCGGGAACCTTGATCCACGCCACCGGTTGAGGGACGAAGACCGACCGGTGCGGCAGGCCCTGCTCCCCGAGCTGC
>JBDSOK010000017.1:0-10169 GCA_039914845.1 Nitrospiria bacterium
CGATCAATCGTTCTTTAAAACGAAGAGTCGCCGTCACGAAGGCCGCCTCGCGCTCACCCAAGGTAACGGGCGGGGGTTCCAGGACCTGAGGATCCACGCTCATCACTTCCGTCACCCGATCGACCAGGATACCCACCGCTCCCACGTCGAGGATAAAGACGATGACCCGAGACTGAGGCGTCACCGGACGATCCGGAAAACCCAGGCGCCGCCGGACATCGAAAATCGGAACGATCGCTCCGCGCAATGAAATTAGGCCGAGAATCAGTCTCGGGCTTCGCGGAACGGGGGTCACTTCGATGGGCTTAATAATCTCTTTGACGGAACGAATCCAGACACAGTATTCCTCGGTGTCCAACTGAAATCCGAGAAACTCCTCAATGCGAGAGGAGGGCCGGAGCCCTTCGGCGCCTTCAGCGGACGACGACGGTCCGCTCTCCTGGACCCTCGGCTTGGGAGCAATCCCCCCCGTACCCGGACTTTCCGGTTCGGCCGCCATAATCGTTTGACGCACATCGTCTCCCGGTCCTCCCGCATCGCCTGGAAGACAGTTCGGGCGAAGATCGGGCGGCATTGAGGGTTGGACGGATGGGACAGAGGGCTTGGAAAGGGAATCGGGAATCCCGTCGAAGGAGGCGCTGCCGGAAGGGACCGTCGCGACCACGGCCAGAGGTGTCGTTTTTTCCCCCGACTCAGCCCGCGCCTTTCGGCGTGTGATCGGGATCGAACCTCTGCGTGGTTTTAGGCCTCTTCCCGTCATGCCGCCTCCTGCCGAATCTTCTCAGCCGCTCGGCTGACCAAGAATCCCTCATCGGTCATGTCCTTGACGCGCTGGAGCACTCGAAGGTCCTGGTCGGTAAATCGGCGGAAGCGCTTGGTACCGTGACGCTCCGAGATGGGATTGACAACCCCGATGAGGACCCAATACTCCAATTGGCGTAGGGATAACCCGATGCGCTTACAGACCTCATTCGAACCGTAGAACATCGAGTCGCCCCGCCTCCCTCACATCCCACAGGAATGTGGGATGGCGTCCCACCTAAAGCAAGAGCTGTGCCTTCTTCTGAAATGGTGCGCTATGAAAAAAGGCCATTGAGGCGACGATTAGTCAGACCGTGACCGAGGGGGTGGGTAAGCGAAGGATGACTCGCTGTCAAAAATTGTCGAACACCAGAACTTGAGGGGGGAAGGACTTATGCGGCGAGGGGCGCGACAGGCTGCTGAGCGACGGCCTCATCGATCAACGCGCCGACGTCGAGCACCAGAATGGTTTTTCGATTTCCCAGCTCGGTGGCGCCGGCAATACCGCAGATGCCCTGGAGCATGGCGCCAACCGACTTGATGACAATTTCCTGTTGTCCTTCGATGGCATCCACGACCAGACCCAACCGCTTTTCCGCCAGCCCTACGACGATGATGTACAGACGGCCATCGGGCGCCGTCACTTGCTCCACACCGAAAAGGTCGCTCAAGCGGAGCAGCGCCAGCGTGTGGTCGCGAAGGTGAATGACGTGGCGCCTGCCGACAGTCACGACGTCGCGAGCTTCCACCATCACGCTCTCCGCCACCGCACTGATCGGAATCGCATAGGTTTGGGGACCGACACGCACAATCAGCGCTTTAATGATGACGAGTGTGATCGGGAGCGTCAGGATAAAGCGGGTCCCCTGGCCCAGGTCGGTGTGCACGTCCACCAAGCCGTTGAGCCGTGCCAGGTGCCGGGCGACCACATCCAAGCCGACCCCTCTCCCGGAAAGTTCAGTCACCGAATCCGCGGTGGAAAAGCCAGGCTTGAAAAGAAACTCGATAATCTCTTTTTGGGAATACTCCTTATCGGGCACCGCCAGCATCTTGGCCAGCGCAATCTGATAGACCTTGGGGACGTTGATCCCGCAGCCATCGTCGGCGACCGTGATGACCACGGTATTGCCTTTCTGCTCGGCGCTCAAATGAATCGTCCCGACGTCGGGTTTGCCGGCGAGACGGCGAGCCTCACGCGATTCGATCCCATGATCGAGCGCGTTGCGGATCAGGTGAAGGAGGGGGTCTGCAATCGCTTCGACCATCGATTTGTCGAGCTTAGTCTCCTCACCGGACGTGACAACCTGAATCTCCTTATTCAAATCGCGTGCGATCTTTTTGATGGCGCGGATCGAGCGGTCGAAGAGTTGCGCCACCGGAATCATCCGAATCTCGATCAACCCTTCTTGCAGGCCCGACACGCGATGCTCGAGGGCCTGGGCCGCCTTATGAAGCTCAACCGCCGGCCCGACGGATCCCTCCGTCTGCATGAAATCTCGTGCGATTTGCGCAATCACGGACTTGGACAATACCAACTCTCCGAGCATATTGAGCAATCCATCGAGTTTGGCAATATCGACTCGGATGCTTTGGCTCATGCTTCGGGTCGAGGCTTCGACTTCCGGCAATGGGGTGGATTTCAACAGCGCCCGAGATTCCGCGCCGATCGGCACCAGTTCCACATGGTCATCGGCCAATAGCTCAGCGATCCCTTCGGCATCACGCTGAGAACCGACCAAAATAGTGAAGCCGATTCCGTCTTTGGGGGAGATGCCCGAGCTGGGAAGGGTTGTGATGACCTCGCCGGCGGTCTGAAGTTTTGCGGTCAGCTGCGACAGCGCTTTATCGAAATCTTCGAACCGAAACTGCGCCCGCACCTCGAAGAGCGCGTGCTTTGCCTTGAGATTCTCCTGAAGCCGATGTCCCTCGTATTCGGTCAATACCTTGATGATTTCTGGATCGAGCCCTGAGGGATACTCGACCGTCCCTCCGCTGGGTTGAGCCGTCATCGCCTCGCGCAACCGCTGGACCAATTCGGTCGTCTCGGGAAGCGGCCGGCCCGAGGCGGCGGACTGGATTAAACGGCCCAGCGTCTCGACACCGTCGCCCAAGACATCCAACAGCGCCTGGCTCATCGCGAGTTTGCCCATCCTGACTCGATCCATCACGTCTTCGAGCGAATGGGAAAGATCCGATACGGCCGCAAGACCCATGACCCCGGACATGCCCTTGAGCGTATGAGCCGCGCGGAACATGGCGTTGATCGTTTCGGGGTTCACAGACTGGGGGGCCTTTTCGATGATGCGGAGGCTGTGATGCAATGTCTCGAGCAGCTCCTCAGACTCGGCGAGGAACTCCCGAAGCGTATCGTCTTGTTTTCGTTTGGACATCGTTACAGATTGAGCACTCGTCGAATGGTGGCCTTCAAGAACTCCGGGTCGAAGGGTTTCTTAACATAGGCGCCTGCCCCGAGATCCAAACCTTTTCGCACATCTTCCTCGCTCCCCTCGGTCGAAACGATGATCATGGGGATGGATTGATATTGCGGATGGTGTTTCACGAAGTGAACGATCTCCAACCCATTGATGTCCGGCATATTGATATCGGTGACGATCAAATCAATCGGTTGCTGCGGTAAGCGTTTGAGCGCTTCAAACCCATTCGGCGCCTCGATCGTCTCAAACTCTTCCATGTCGTCAATGGTGGCGACGATCAGGGCGCGGGTCGTGGAAGAATCGTCGACGATCAACACCCGTTTCATACTTGGCCCTCGATGCGCGGTTGAGTATAGCACGCGTCTTGCGGCTGTCCGGATGAGACTCGACACCGTTCGGCGGTCATAGACCGGACTGACTCTTTTGGAGCTGTTGCGGCAGCGTCGTTTGGCCGAGTGCGGCGCCGGCGACCCGAATGAACGCCTCCAGTCCTTCGGTGTCGCCTATCGGCGCACCATCGGAAGCGTTGTCGCCATAGAGCAAGGCCACCACCCGATCGTTACTCACCACGGGAATGAGAAGACTCTCGGCCGGCCACTCCCCCCCGATTCGATCGATGACCCGGCGATTCCCGGATACGTCGGGCCATCGGGCTTTCATGCTCTGGCGCTTCTCGATGACCTCGCGAAACGCCGAGGGCTCGATGAGCGGCACGGCAATCCCCCGGATCCGCTCATCGGCTGAGCCGTCGGAAGCCGACACGCCGAGTTGGCCCCAACCGGTCACGGTAGCGCCTCGCACCACAAACATCACCGCCCGATTCATCAACTCGCCCGCGAAGCGCAGCATCATCAACACGACGTCTTGGCCCGAGACGGTTCCCGATAGCTCTTCGATCATCGCGGGGAGCAACATCAGATCTTTCCGAGAATCTCGTTCCGTCTCCGTCGGGAAGGAGCCGGCATCGTCCGAAATCAACTCGCGCAACGCGAGCGTCTCGTCTCCGCTATTCACCAGGTGGGTCATGGGTGTCGACTCGCCGAGTTCGGCCGCAGGGTCCGGCACTCGATCATGTTCGGTGAACGCCGAATCCAACCCCGGAGTGGGATCGGCTTCGTCATCGAGTCGGGCGCCTTCCAGCAATAAAAATTCTGCGCTGATTCCGGCGCGCATCAACACCCCTTCTTCGGCAAATTTCCCGAGATTGAACTGGAATGTGCCCGTCGTCCATGTCAACAATTCCCGCACGACGTCGAGAATATGCGCTCGGAGTTCGACTTCCAACAGGTCCTGAGCGATCGCCCCGATTTCGACCAGGAGCGTCCCGATGGGCGTTTTCTTGGATCGGGCTTTTTGGACTCCAAGCGCTCGCTCGAGATCCGTACGGGAAATCAGGTTTTTTTGCAGGAGGGTATATCCAAACCGGCTCTTGGCGTCGGAACTTGCGTAGACGACATTGCCCTGGTTGAAGACAATGCGGCCCATGCCGTCCTTTTTGATGAGCGTCAAGACGCCGGAGCGCCGGCTTAAATTAATGATTTGGAAAATATCGGGCAAACCCAGATCATCGAGGCGTCCTTCCAGGCTCATGGCCCGGGCGGCACCGACTGCGCCGCCGTTGCGGCGGCCGAGCCCTCGACGATTTCACACCGATACTCTTCGATCACCGGATTGGCGAGCAGGCGGCGACACATCTCGTCCAGACGACGGACGGCAGACGTCCGGTCCTCTACGCACAAATCAATTTCGATCAGTTTGCCGATCCGAACGTCCGTGACGTCATCGAAACCCAACGCAGCCAGCGATCGAGCCACGGCGTTGCCCTGTGGATCCAAGATCCCGGTCCTGTACGTGACGTACACTCGTGCTTTCACCCGCCTTCCCTCCGCTGAATCGCATCCCGTCGGACCCGCGGATCGAGGCCGGTGCTCGCCCGGGGCGCAGAACGCGGAAAGACTAACGCAGATTGGACCAACCGGCAATCAGGCCCTACGTATCACCTCGTCAGAATCCGGCAGGGCCAAACACCCGCCCATAGATTTCATCGAGGTGTCGGAGATAATAGACGGGATCGAAACACGCATCCAACGCTGCGTGATCCAGATGCGCGGCGACCGTCCGGTCGGCTCGAACCAACTCGATGAACGTCCCCTCCCCCTTCCAAGCCCGCATCGCAAGACCTTGAACGACCACATACGCGTCATCGCGTGATGCCCCGCGTTTGACCAGTTCAAGCAAGATCCGTTGCGAAAAAACCAGTCCGCCGGTCAACTCTAGATTTTTCCTCATCCGTTCGGGATACACCTGAAGCCGTTCCAGGAGTGACGCCATGCGCTGTAACATATAGTCGAGTAACATCGTCGTATCCGGAAGGATGATGCGCTCCACCGACGAGTGCGAGATGTCGCGTTCGTGCCAGAGCGCGACATTATCCAATGCGGCCTGGGCATTGGCCTTCACGACCCGCGCCAACCCCGACACGTTTTCCGATGCGATCGGATTGCGCTTGTGCGGCATACTGGATGATCCCTTTTGGCCTGCCGCAAAATACTCCTCCGCTTCCAGCACCTCGGTGCGCTGCAGGTGGCGAATCTCGACGGCAAATTTGTCTAAGCTGGCGGCGATCAGGCTCAAGACCGACAGATACGCCGCGTGCCGGTCACGCTGGACGACCTGATTGGAGACGGGATCCGGGGCCAGCCCCAATGCCTCGCAGACGCGAGCCTCGATCGACGGCGGGAGATGGGCGAACGTCCCCATGCTGCCCGACAACTTGCCGACGCTGATCTCCTGCTCGGCCTGGTCCAGCCGTCGGCGGTGGCGGGACACTTCGTCATACCAAATCGCCATTTTGACGCCGAACGTGATGGGTTCGCCGTGCACGCCGTGCGAACGACCGATCATGATGGTCTCGCGATGCCGATGGGCCAGGTCATGCAACACGGCGTGCAGCTTCGACAGATCGTCGCGCAGGATCGCGGTCGCTTCCTTGAGCACCACCGCCAACGCCGTGTCCAGCACATCCGACGACGTCAGCCCTTCATGGAGATAGCGTCCCTCCGGCCCGACCGTCTCCGCTACGGCACTGACGAACGCCAGCACGTCATGTTGCGTCGTCCGCTCAAGCTCGTCGATTCGCGAGACGTCGATTCGCGCACGGCTCCGAATCGTCTCCACCGCGTCCGGGGGAATCCGCCCTTCGGCGGCCATCGCGTCGCAGGCCAGCAACTCGACACGCAACCACGTCTCATATTTATGTGTGGCGGTCCATAACCGGCGCATCGCGGGCAGGCTATATCGTTCGATCACGACGGCGCTCCTTCGACACCCATGTCGCGCAGTCGTTGCTCAAGCTGCCGTGGCTGGGTGCCTCGGGGCGCCACCAAGGTCAGGTCGACCTCGGCCGCCGCGGCCGCATACCACGCTTTGACACAGGTACGCGCGGCGATCGCCGCGTCGATCCCCCGGGTGTGGGCGCCTAGGATTTCGACCGCTGCCGTGCGAACGCCCATTTCCTGTACTGCCGCTCGTAATGATTCGATGACCTGGTGCAGCACGAGATAGCTATATGTGGTGGATTTTCCCAGGCCGATGCACATCACCCGTGGAGTCGCAAAGGTGGGTAAGGCCATTAAAATCGTCTCCTTCAATCGGCCGCTGACTCGACCGCCGACGATCAGGCGGGAAAGGCCGCCTCGGGCCAACCAGTCGAACTGGCCGGTGAGCCCCTGCAACGGCCGTACGTCTTCAAAAAACCCCATGACCAAAATATCGGCGTGAATCCGTGCGAGCGGTTCTCCGACGCACAGCACGCGCATCACCCGATCCCGATCCGAGACCCCGACCGGTATGGTCATCGTCCGCTGCCGGGCAACGGCTCAGATTCGGGCGCGGTGCGGCGATCCCGTACGGCGTCCTCGGTGTGGACGATATCATTCAGCACGCCATTGACGAAGGCGCCTGAGTCCTCACTGCCATATTTCTTGGCGATCTCGATCGCTTCATTGAGGACGACTCGCGGGGGCACGTCTCCCTCATAGCACAGCTCATAGACCGCCAAGCGCAAAACGTTCCGATCGACCGCCGCCATGCGGTCCAGCGACCAATGCCGCGCGTGACGTGTGAGCATCAGATCAATCTCGGGCTCGTGTCCCGCCACACCGCGCACCAGGATTTCCGCAAACGATCGCACCTCCGGTTGCGCCCTCCGCTGCGCCCAAAACGGCGCGAACCGGCCGGTCACGGCCTCGAGATCCGCCCCTCCCCCTCGAACCACGTCCGACTCGAAGAGTAATTGCAGCGCGTATTCACGTCCTTTGCGACGAAATCCCATGCCCTGTCATTCCGTCACCGCGTCAGACCGTCGGCCCTTACGCCCCTGGAGTTGCCGCATGACGCCGGCCATCTCCAGTGCGGTTTCGGCCGCTTCCCGTCCGCGATTCATCCCGTGCGGATCGACCCGCGCCAGGGCCTGGGCCATCGTGTCGGTGGCGAGCACTCCAAAAATCACCGGACATCCCTCGGCAAGGCCCACATTCATAATGCCCTGGGCCGTCGCCCCCGCAATCAGGTCGAAGTGCGGCGTGTCCCCCCGGATGACGGCGCCCAGACAAATCACGGCGTCGTAGCGACCGGTGCGGCAGAGCGTCTGCGCCGCGAGCGGTAATTCAAACGCTCCGGGAACCTCGATCACCGTCAGGGCGTTGGGCGCCACCCCGGCTTCATGTAACGCCTCGACGGCCGCTTCCAGCAATCGGCGGGTGATGCGATCGTTGAAGCGGCTGACGGCGATGCCAAATCGTCGTCCGCGCCCCGGCGCCAACCGCCCGGTCCCCGGCGCCGCCCCGCGACGGCCGGCACGCGGACTGAGGCGGCCGGTCATACCTTATTCAGCATATGACCGAGTTTCTGTTTCTTGGTGCGAAGATACTCGCGATTGCCTTCATGAGGATGCGTCTCGATGGGGACCCGCTCGCTCACCGTCAAACCATACCCTTCCAGACCGACCACTTTGCGAGGGTTATTCGTCATCAGGCGGATCCGCCGGACGCCCAGATCCACCAGGATCTGAGCCCCGATTCCGTAATCCCGCAGATCGGGCTCAAATCCCAAGGCGAGATTCGCCTCGACGGTATCTTGTCCCCCATCCTGCAGCGCATAAGCCTTGATTTTGTTGATTAGCCCGATCCCTCGGCCTTCTTGATTGAGATACAGCAACACTCCTGCGCCCTCGTGATCGATCTGCGCCATCGCCGCATGGAGTTGCTCACCGCAATCGCAGCGCATCGAACCGAATACGTCGCCGGTCACGCAACCCGAATGAACCCGGACCAGCGTCGGAGTGTCGGCTTGCACCGTCCCCCGCACCAGCGCCAGATGCGTGCCGTGATCGATGGTGTTCTCGTACACGACGACATGAAACTCGCCGAACCTCGTCGGAAGATCCGCCTCCGCCAGGCGCTTGATGAACGACTCGCGCTTCATCCGGTATTCGATCAGATCCTTGATGGTCACGATCTTGACGTCGTGGAGCGCGGCGAAGGCCTTCAGGTGCGGAACCCGAGCCATCGTGCCGTCATCGTTCATAATCTCGCAAATCACGCCCGCCGGAATGAGGCCCGCCAGACGGGCCAGATCCACGGACCCCTCGGTCTGGCCGGCGCGCTTGAGCACGCCGCCGGACTGCGAACGAATGGGGAAAATATGGCCTGGACGAGCGAGATCGGCCGGTTGGGTATCGGGGTGAGTGAGCGATCGGATCGTGATGGCGCGATCGACAGCCGAAATGCCGGTCGAGACGCCCACCCGGGCATCGACCGACACCGTGAAGGCGGTGCCGAAGCTGGCGGTATTTTCCTGAGTCATCGGGCCAAGATGCAACGCGTCGGCCCGCTCGGGAGTCAGCGTCACACAGATCAGTCCCCGTGCGTAGCGCGCCATGAAATTGATCGCCTCGGGCGTCACTTTTTCAGCTGCGAGGACCAGATCGCCCTCGTTTTCTCGATCCTCATCGTCGATCAAAATCACCATCCGGCCCGCGGCGATTTCGGCGACAGCCGACTCGATTGTGTCGAATTCCATCGATTTTTCCTAGGCTTTGAATGAGTGGCTATGATAAAGAAGCCCGGGAGCTTTGTCAATTGAGACCCGGCGGTTCGGCTCGCCGGAGTTCGATCAAACGCTGACGGGCCCGAGAAATGTTGGGAGCGGTTCCCAACTGGCCCGGAGCTAGTTGGAGAAACCGTTCATACGACGCGATGGCCTTCTCCGGAAATCCGGTCCGCTCCAGCATGAGACCCAAATTGTAATAGGGAGTAGCGAATCCGGGCATCAGACGGACCGCCGCCTGAAACTCTTCGGCGGCCCGACCCCAGTCACCGTGGGAACGATAGATAACCCCGAGGTTATTGTGCAAAATGGCGTTCCGCGGAAAACGCGTCAATGCGCGTTGATACACGGCGGCTGCCGCCTCCAGGTCGCCGCGGGCCTGATACGCTCCGCCGAGGTTGACGTATGCTGCCTGGTTCATGGGGGCTTTGCTGAGCACGTCGGACCACAATGTGACGTCATCGCGCCAGACGCCGTTGCGTTGGACCACCATGACCATCATGAGACCGAACACCGCGCCGAGGACCACCCGGCGGAGCCCCAATCGCGTCCGCTCGGCGTCGCCGGACGTCCGCTGGTCCCACCACCAGGCCATGACCGGTCCGGCAATCATCGCGACCGCCACGGCCGAAAGATAGCCTCGGTTTTCCTGGTAGAGCGCCAATGAGGTGATGAGCGGCAGCGCAGCGACCGGGAGGAGGGTCGTCGGGAACCATGCCGCGGCCAATGCCGCGAGCGGCAATGCCTGTCGCGCAAATACGCTGACTCCCGCCATGGCGACCAACACGGCAACCGGTACCAGCGCGGCGGGACTCAGCTGGCGAA
>JBDSOK010000020.1:0-6654 GCA_039914845.1 Nitrospiria bacterium
CGAGCAGAACGCCGAGCAGACCGAGCGGTACGTGGGCCGCACGGTGACCCGGCCGCAGTGGGAGCGCGTGCGCGCGTACTCGCGCGCGTTCCTGGATCGGCACGGTCCGTTGTTCGCGCGGCGGATCGAGGAGGGGCGGATCAGGGACTGTCACGGCGATCTTCGCGCCGAGCACGTCTTCCTGGAGGGGGACGACGTGCAAGTGATCGATTGCATCGAGTTCAATCGCGAGTTCCGCTGCCAGGACACCGCCTCCGACCTGGCGTTCCTCACGATGGACCTCGACCGGCTCGGATATCCCGCCCAGTCCAACGTCGTGTTGAACGCCTACCTCGAAGAGAGCGGGGACTACGGTCTCGTCCCGGTCCTCGACTTTTACCGCGTGTATCGGGCCTACGTGCGGGGAAAGGTCACGAGCTTTCTCCTGGACGACTCCGGATTGTCCGAACCCGAACGGGCCGCCGCCGCGGATCGGGCGCGGCGGTTCTTCGATCTCGCGACGACGTACGTCGAGTACGAAGGAACCCGGGGACGCCTGTTCATCACCTGCGGGATCACCGGATCGGGCAAGAGCACGGTCGCGCGGGCGTTGGCGAAGGCGCGTGGCTGCCTAATCGTCCGGTCCGACGCCGTCAGGAAATCCCTGGCCGGACTTGACCCGACTGCGCGGGCGCATGGGACGTTCGGGGAGGGGATCTACGACGCCGGCGCCACCGATCGGACCTACCGGGCCCTCATGGACATCGCCGAGACCGCGTTGCGCTCAGGCAAAGAGGTGATCCTGGACGCGACGTTCCTTCAACGGGCGTTCCGGGACGCGGCCCGGTCGCTGGCTGACGCGCTCGGCGTGCCGCTGTCCATCCTCTGGTGTCGGGCCGACGACGCGGAGATCGATCGTCGGTTGGTCGAACGGGCGCGGGATGCCGAGAATATTTCCGACGGCCGGACCGAGATCGCGGCGGTCCAGCGATCGGCCTTCGACCCGTTCGACGAACGGGAGCGCCCATCGCTGATCCCGCTCGACACGCAGCAGGATGAAGCGGCCTGGGTCCGGGCCGTCGCGCATGCGGTGGGCTAGCCCTTTCGGATAATCTCTTCCCCTCCTTTTTTTCCGGTCGAATACTCCGTTCCCCGAATCGACGCCCCCGTGCCCGATCCGATAGGGTGGCGCACGGTATGGGGACCGCGCGATGACGACACGCAGGGTATTGGTGATCGGGAGCGCCTCGCTCTTCGGTCACGGGGTGGGGGGCTTGCTCGACGCGCAGCGGCCGGGATTGGAGACCATGCAGGTGCCCACGGTCGAGGCGGCTCTCGACGCCGCACCGCGCTTTCGACCGGACGTGGTGGTGTTCTGCTCGGATCGCGACGATCTCCGGCACGACGCGGCGCTGCAGCGTCTCCGCCACCTGGAGGTCTATCCCGCGCGGATCGTTCGATGCACGCTGGACGCCAATCACCTGACGATTTACGACACGACGCGAATCGCGAACGCGACGGCGGATGACTTCCTCGCCGCGGTGGGGCGGGAAGACGGGAATCACGGTAGGACGGTCGGGAACGACGGGAAAGGGGACAGGACATGAGGCAGGCGAGGATGGAGAAGCGGTGGGTGCGAGGTCTGGGTTACGCGGCGGCGGGGCTGTGGCTGAGCGTGAGCGCGGCCGGCACGGCGTGGAGTGTCGAGGGTCAGGCGACTCACGATCATGACGCGATGGGGCATGAGATGTCGATGCCCGAACGAGACTCCCGACCCGCGGCGCCGGCGGGCGTGCAATACCAAAAGGCCGGCGTGCAGTTGCTCGACCACCTGACCGACAAGCTGGATCAAGAGATCGAGAAAGCCGGCGGCACCCTTGGCGGCTTCACCTCCGGCGCCCAGGCTCACGCGGCGATGCAGGGCGTCCCGCTCCGAGTGACGAACGAGGAATCGGTGACGCCGGGCGGCCGGTGCCCCTCCGGCGTGCCGGTGAAGACCTTCGACGTCTCGGCGATCAACGCGGAGATCACGATCAACCGATTTCTCGACTATTATGCCGGCTACCTCTACGTGCTGACCGAGGACCTCGACCGGGTGCGCGCCGAGGAGAAGCAGAACGCCGCCGCGCGCAAGAGCGACGAGGCGTTTCCGAACACGACCGCGTCGATCGGCCTCCAGGGCGATCTGATCCAGCCGCTCGCGATTCGCGCCAATGCCGGGGACTGCGTGCGGCTCACCCTTCGCAATCAGACCGCCGACGACGAGCCGGTGAGTCTGCACGTCCATGGGTCGAGCTTCATCGTCCGGGCGACGGGCCAGGCCGCGACCATGACGAACAACGACTCGCTGGTGATGCCCGGGAAGAGCCGGGAGTTCGAGTGGTACATTCCCGCCGACGAGCCCGACAAGGCCCATCATTTTCACAGCCACGCCACGCGCGAGCAATGGAGTGCGGGGATGTTCGGGGCGCTGATCGTGGAACCGCGCGGCTCCCGGTATCTCAGTCCGTGGACCGGCAAGGAGATCAAGAGCGGTTGGATGGCGATGATCGAGGATCCTCACGGCGCCGACTTCCGGGAATTTGCGATCTGGTACCACGAGATCGGCGACGAGGTGTTCCGGATCATGAATCGCAAGGACGAGCCGCTCGACCAGCGCGACCAGGTGACCGACGCGTATCGCCCCGGCGGTCGGGGCATCAACCTGCGCAGCGAGCCGCACGGCACGCGCCTCGCGCTTCAAGTCGCGCGGCACGGGATTCACGACGAGTCGATGGCGTACGGGTCGTACACCTTCGGCGACCCCGCGACGACGGTGCCGCGCTCGTACCTCGGCGATCCGACCAAGTATCGGATGATGGGCGGGTCGGAGGTCGTCCACTCCCACCACCTCCACGGCGGCGCCGACCGCTGGCCGGGGTCCCCGGATGCCGTGACCAAGGCGGAGTTCAACTTCGCGGCGATGGCCGACGGCACCGGTCCGGTGAAGTTCCCCGCGATCCGCACCAGTTCGGAGCGCCTGGACGTGCAGGCGATCGGCGCGGCCGAGTCGTATACCGAAGCCATCGAGTGCGGTTCCGGCGGCTGTCAGTACGGCGCCGGCGACTACACCTTCCACTGCCACATCCCGCAACATTATGTGACGGGGATGTGGGGTTTCTGGCGCGTGTACAACACGCTGCAGACGGCGGGCTCGCAGGATGATTTGATGCCGCCGCTGGCCGAACTGCCCGACCGCAAGGGCAAGATGAAGCCCGCGGTGGACTCGTCCAAACTGGTCGGCACGACGGTGGACTGGTTTGGCGGCTCCCGGTTCCGGATCACGGCCGACACGACCGACTGGAAGGCGAATCCCCCGCAGGTGTCGATCAAGGACTGGGTCGAGACGCAGCTTCCGCCCCGGGGTCTGCCGGGCGGATCGGAGGATGAGCACAAACAGGCCGTCTCACACGACGCGACGGTGCTGGACTGGAGGTGGGACGGCAAGACCGCGCTGAACGAGCCCGAGACCAAGCAGGTCTGGGTGAACTACACGTCTCCGTCTCCGGGAAAACGTCCCGCGTTCCGATTCGATCCGGCCACGGGGAAGTTTTCGATTCCCCATCTGCGGCCGCATCTGGGCAAACGGGTGCCGTTCTCGCCGGAGCATAACCCGGCGCCGTTCCTCGAGCCGTTCAGGAGCGTCAAGACCGAGCCGGCGCTGCCGGGCGAAAACGGGAACTGGAGCCTGTGCCCGTCCAACTCGCCGCGCAAGGACTACACCATCAACGGGATCACGCTGCCGATCACGCTGAAGAAGGCCACGCCCAAGACGCCGGCGATCGTCGATCCCGACGGTCTGCTGTACGTGTTGGAAGAGGAAGAGGCCGCGATCCGGGCCAATGACGACCTCAAGCACCCGCTCGCGATCCGCGCCAACGTCTACGATTGTGTGGATGTGATTTACAAGAGTGAGATGAAGGACGATGCGCGGACGGTGTGGTCGAACAAGACCAATATCCACCCGCACTTCTTCCAGTTCGACATCACGGCGTCCGACGGCGTGATCATCGGTTTCAATTACGAGCAATCGGTCCGGCCGTACACGATTCTCAAAGCGGCGGACAAGGAGAAGCCGACCGAGGGGTTGCCGGTACCGCAGAACACCACGCTGACCAAGGCAGCCAGGGCAGGCGAGACGTCGGTCGAGATCGCGTCGTCGGTACGCCATATCGACATCCACGGCAGCACGTTCGACGCGCCGATGTACCATCCCGGGATCACGATCGGGCTGAGCCTGGACGGGGTGGGCACGTTCGAAGCGGTCAAGATCAAGGAGATCAAGGGCACCACGGTGGTCCTGACGGCGCCTTTAAAGAAGGCGCATAAGGCCGGGGCGATCGTGAGCCCCGAGTTCGTCCGGTACCGCTGGTACCCGGACGTGGACCTGGGGATCGTGTTCTGGCACGACCACGTCTTCGGGTTGGACGGCTGGGGCCACGGCTTCTTCGGGGGCACCATTGTCGAGCCGCCGCGGTCCACCTACCACGATCCGACGACGGGCAAGGAAATCCGGAGCGGCCAGATCGCCGATATCCGGACGACGGACCCCGTGGCGCACAACGTCAAGGGGAGTTTCCGCGAGGTCGTGATCTGGCCGGTGGACTCCAACCCCCGCACGGCCGAACTGATCACGGCCGATAACCCGATGGCGGGACGTCCGTCGGTGGACGGCACGCCCTCGGCGAAGTACCTGCCGAAGATGAACATCTCGGCGATGACGTCTCTTAACGGGGGCGAGGCGACGACCGGCAGCAGCTATGGGATGCGCGCCGAGCCGCTTTCGGTGCGGCTGGCGAACAATCCTGATCCGTCGCAGCTCTTCAACAGCACGATCCACGGTGACCCCAGTACGCCGCTCCTGCGGGCCTATCTGGGGGATCCGATCGTCGTCCGCTTGCAGCAGCCGTCGGCCAACGAACCGCACATTTGGCACATGAGCGGCCATTGGTTCCCGCTGGAGCGGTACAATCCCGATTCCGCGCCGCGGAACAGCATGCACCTCATCATCGGCGAGCGGCATAACTTCGTCATCCCGGCCGCCGGCGGTCCGCAGAAGATGGCGAGCGACTATCTGTACTACTCCGGCCGCGCCTCCCACTTTGCCGAGGGATCGTGGGGGATCATCCGGGTCTTGGATCGGTTGGATAAGACCCTGCAGACGCTGCCCTCGCGCGAGGACATTCCGGCCTCGGCGAAGGCGCTGTGCCCGTCGGACGCGCCGGTGAAGCACTTCAGCGTGTCGGCGATCGACCACGCCATGCGGTTCACCAAGGGCGTGCCGGAGGTGCTGGAGGTCGATCTGGGACGCAGCCTGAAACTGGGCAACCCGACCGGGAAGGCGTACGTGCTGGATGATGAAGTGGTCCCGGTGAAGAACGGGATGCTGCAGCCGAATCCCCTCACGCTCCGCGTGAACGTGGGCGATTGCGTCAAGGTCAAGCTGACCAACAAGATGGCGAAGGCGCGCGCCGGCTTCCACGCCGACGGACTGGCCTTCGACCCCAAGGATTCGATGGGAATCAACGTCGGCCACAACCCCGGCGATCAGACCATCGGTCCCGGGCAGACCAAGACGTACACGTTCTATGCCCACCCGGACCTCGGCGAGAACGGCGCCCTGATTCAGGATTGGGGCAACGTCGTGCAGAATCCACGCGACGGGCTGTACGGCTCGATCATCATCGGGCCGAGGGGATCGACGTACCGCGACCCGATCACGGGGGCGGACATCACGACCAGGAACTCCTGGCAGGCCGACGTGATCGTGGACCGGACGATCCCGGGCAACGAGACGAAGTCCAACTATCGGGACGTCTCGCTCATCTTCCAGGACGAGGACAACCTGATGGGGACCAGCTTCATGCCGTACGCCCAGAAAATCGCGGGGCTGACCGGGGTGAACTACCGGGCGTCCCAGCCGTTGGACTATGCGCTGGAGAACGGCTGCGACGTGGGAACGATTTTCCGTTGCGTCTCGGAGAAGGGCGGGGTCAACACCCCGCTCATCGAGGCCCACGCGGGGGACAAGGTGCTGATCCACGTCTTCGGCGGATTCAACGAGCAGGTGGGCGTGTTCGCGCTCGACGGGCACGAGTGGCCGGTCGACCGCTTCCGCGGCGCCCATCAGCACAGCTCGTATGAATTCGGCGGCACGTCCTACATCCGCGTGGATCTGCGGGGAGGCGCCGGCGGACCGCATCAACTGCCGGGTGACTACGTCTATATGAATCACCGCCCGGCGTACATCGACGCGGGGCAATGGGGTCTTCTGCGCGTTCTCCCGAAAGGCGACAAGCGCATCCTGGCGCTGCACGCCACGGAGATGGATGTCCGTCCGGTGTCGCTGGGAGCCGAAGCCAGATAGAGTACCGCCGCACGGCTCGGAACCCATGCGAGGGGCCCCTGGGGAAGGGGCCCCTCGTTTTTCAACGGGGGAAATGGCCGGGGTATAGGCTTCCATCGTTTCGCGCATCGCCGTCCCTCCTCTCGCCGATGCGGCGTGCTGTATGCCGTGCGCCGGGCGGAATCGATTCCCCGGCAGGGCTAGGGAGCAGTTTCATGACGGGAGGCCGCGCCGTCGCGGGGCTCATCCGTTCGAGGGATATTGGGTCATCCCATTGCCTTCCTGGTATA
>JBDSOK010000037.1:0-3936 GCA_039914845.1 Nitrospiria bacterium
GCCCACCGCAACCGTCACCACGATGATTCTGAACCGGTTCCCCTTCGCTTTCATATTCCGAGCCTCCAAGCAGGGATCACTGCGGATGTCCGACCATCGAGTGACAGCGGATGCACGACACGGCCCCGTCCGATCGGGGGAGCGCATCGATCATGTGGACGATATCACGGTGGCAGTGCCGACACGCCGATTCCGTCACCCTCCGGTTGAAGCCGGTGATCGCGATCGGCTCCGGAAAGCGGCCGGTGGTAAACGCCAGCGCGTGATTGAACCCGTTGACTCCCTTGACGAAGAGCCTGTGAGCCAGGGATGTCGGCGGGAGGTGACAATCGTTGCAGACCGCCACCGCGTGGTGCGAGCCTTTGCTCCACGCGTCGTACCGGGACTGCATCACGTGACAATTCGTGCAGGCTTTGGGGTCATTGGAGAGGTACGAGGCGCCCTGAGCGTAGAGAAACGTATAGGCGACCAGGCCGGCAAGCCCGCCCACCGCGATCGCCGCCCACCACACCAACGAGCGGGGACTCATCCCCCGGCCCGTCGGCGGGGGAAACAACGAGTGTCATTCGGTGGATCAATCGGGTTCGAGATACCCAACTCCCCTTGCCATGAGCGCCATATGCCGACGCCTTGGCGCGCTTATATCACAATGAGGGATCAGCCGTAAAGCTCAGGACACACGATGTACCAACTCGCCTTATGCGTCTTCCACCCGGAAAAACCCAGCGCCCTGGGAGGCCCAGGGCGCTGGGTGGTTACGCGGCTTTCTTTCGACTCTTGGCCTGACTCGAACTGGTCCGTCGGCCTGAGGGACTGCTCGACCGGCCGGACGACGTGGCGCGCGCGGGCGACTTGCCGGCTGGGGCGCGGCGGGCCGAGCGCGGGCTTGATGCGTTCTCCTGCAGTTCGGATTTTCGGCGCATCATGCGTTGGCCGAGGCTTTCCAGGTCCAGGCCCAGTTCCTCGACCTTGGGCAGCATCTCCGATTCTTCCTCCTGGATATGGTGTTTGACGGCCTCGCTCAGGACCTTGAATTTTGCCTCGTAGCGCTTCTCGCTGGGGCGCATGGACTCCAGCTCGCCGATCAGCATCTTGGCGACGTGGTGTTCCTCCAGCGCCTCATCCATCAACTCCAGATCCTCTTCTTCGTCCATCTGTTTGCGGACCGCCGGATAGAACACCTCCTCTTCCATCTCGGCGTGGGCGCTCAACTCCGCCAGCGCGGTTTCGACAATCCGTCGCTTGGCGCTGGAATCGTCGGTCCGCTCGAATTCCTCGAAAAGATGCTTGAGTTTCGCGTGATCGTCACGCAGCAGTTGAATGGGGTTCGCCATGTCGGAGGATGGCTCCTCCTCCGCTTCGAACATTCCACCGTTTCGTTTCATGATGAGCTCCTTATTCTGGTCGGCATCTGGTCGCCCGAGTCGTGGACCGGGCGCAGTTTTTTACCGGGGCAAGATAACATCGAGGGGTTGCGGTTTTGTTGCGTGTGGGTCTTGCAGACTCAGCCGTGAGTGGCGAGGATTTTCGTCATCCAGGCGGCCAGTTCCCCGATCTCCGAGGGATGCACCGAATGTTCCATGGGATAGGTGCGCCACAGGACCTCAGCCCCGTGCGCGGTCAGCCGCTCGGCGGACGCTCGGCCGCGTTCGAGCGGGATCACGGGGTCATGCGTGCCGTGAGCCATGAAGATCGGGATCGCCCGGTTGGCGGCATGCGCCTCGAGCGCAAGCGTGTCGATCAGGGGGAGATAGGTGGAGAGCGCCATGATGCCGCCGAGTGCCGCCGGTGCGCGGAGACCGGTGTGGAGCGCGATGGCGCCGCCCTGGGAGAACCCCGCCAGCACGATGCGGTGCGGCGGGATGCCGCGACTCACTTCGCGATCGATGAGGTCCCGGACCGTGCGCTCGGATTCCCGGATCCCGGCCTCGTCCTCCATCCGACCGAAGTCGCCGGTCCGGATGTCATACCAGGCCCGCATGACGGACCCGCCGTTGATCGTCACCGGGCGATGCGGGGCGTGGGGAAAGATGAAGCGAATGGGCAAGCCAGCGGGCAGCGCCAATTCGGAGACGATGGGCTCGAAATCATGACCATCCGCGCCCAGGCCGTGCAGCCAAATGACGCCGGCGGACGGACGGGGACCGGTTTCGATTTCGATAGGAGGGGTGGGCGACGTGGCGGGCACGGTCTGCGCTACGCGAGCCGGCCGGACTTGATCCACTCCCGCAGCTCATCGTCCTGGCCGATGTACGCGCCGTCGATGAAGATCTGGGGCACGGTCCACTCGCCGGTCCGCCCCACCAACACGTCCCGCATCTCCGGGGTCTGGGAGATATTGATCTCCTCGTACGGGATGCGGTGCTCCTCGAGCAGCGATTTGGCCACCCGGCAGTAAGAGCAGTAATCGGTAGTGTAAATCTCGACTTTTGCCATGGAGGCCATGCTACCACACCAGGGCGCCGTCCGTCATCGACGGCCGCGCATCGCATTGACCGCGCTCTCCCGCGCTTGGTATGCTCGCTCGGCAGACGGAGTCGACGATGAGCAGCACGATACGCAGCCGGGCGCTCGGACGGACGGGGCTCGACGTGTCCGAACTGGGCTTCGGCGCCTGGGGCATCGGCGGCGGGGCCTGGGGCCCTCCGGATGATCCCACCGCCAAGGCCGCGCTCAAGAAGGCCCTCCAACTCGGGGTGACGTTCTTCGACACGGCGCTGGCCTATGGCGACGGGCACAGCGAGCGGCTGATCGCCGAGGCCGCGCGGGTCGCCGGGCTGCGGCGCAAGATCACCGTCGCCACCAAAATCCCTCCTAAGAATTCCGAATGGCCCGCCCGGCATGACGCGCCGATCCGCGACGTGTTCCCGAAAGCCTGGATCATCGAGTGCACCGAGCGGAGCCTGCGCAACCTGGATTGCGACTTCCTCGATCTGCAGCAGCTCCACGTCTGGTCGCCGCGATGGATGGTCGAGACCGAATGGATCGAGACGCTGCGGGACCTTCAACTGCAGGGCAAAATTCGCTACCTCGGCGTGTCGCTCAACGATCACGAGCCCGAAGCGGCGCTTCAATTGGTCCGCTCGGGCTGGGTCGACACGCTGCAAGTCATCTTCAACCTCTTCGACCACGGTCCGGCCGAGACCCTCTTCCCGCTCGCGCAGGAGCACGGCGTCGGCATCATCGCGCGCTGTCCCTTCGATGAAGGCGGCCTGACCGGAGCGCTGCGGGAGGACACCACGTTTCCGAGAACCGATTGGCGGCGGAATTACTTCACAGGCGAGCGGCTGGCGGAGACCGTGCGGCGTGGCCTCGCGCTCACCGACGCGGTCGGCCCCGCGTACCGCTCGTTGGCGCACGCCGCCCTCCAATTCATCCTCAGTCATCGGATCGGTGATCGGCCGTCGGTCGCCACCGTCATTCCCGGCATGAGGCGCCGCGAGCATGTCGAGGCCAATGCGCGAGACGCCGCGGGCCCGGCGTATTCCGCCGATCTCCTCGCGCGCGTCAAGACCCACGCCTGGAAGCGGAACTTTTACGACTGACGCATGCCGTTCCCGTTCGCGCGCCGGGCCTCCGGCTTCCGGCGTGAAACCAATCGGCTCTATCAGACCCACGAACGCGTGATCGCCGCCGGCGGCGCGATCACCGATCTCATTTCCGGCCAGGTAACCGATCAGGGGTTGGCCTATCCCGCCGATCGACTGGAACGAATATGGGCTGAGGCGTCGCGCGCCGTCGCGATCTACCGCCCCAACCCACTGGGCCGTCCGGAAGCGCGCGAGGCCGTGGCGGCGTATTACCGAACCCGCGGCGTCCCCGTCGATCCCGAACACCTCCTCCTCACCCCCGGCACGAGCCTCGCCTATTGGTACGCCTTTTCGGTCTTGTGCAACCCGGGCGACGAGGTTCTGACCCCGTGTCCCTCCTACCCGC
>JBDSOK010000092.1:0-3368 GCA_039914845.1 Nitrospiria bacterium
CCGCGAACGGTCGTCCCACGTCTCTCGCCCGGTTGAAGCGCTCGATCGCGTCATCGCCGTCTTCACTGCACTCGATCTCATACCCTAAGTGGCTTAAGAATTCTTCGGCAAACTCCCGGATCGGCGCTTCGTCGTCCATGAACAGAATCCGCCCGTTCCCGTGAACCGCAGATGATTCGGAGGTATGGGACGGATGTGAGGTTTTCGTCGAGCGCGGAAGGTAGAGGAAAAAGCTTGAACCCGCCCCAGGCGTGGATTCAGCGCATAAATGGCCGCCGTGTCGTTTGAGGATCCAATAGGCCGAGGTCAGTCCCAATCCGCTGCCTTTGGGTTTGGTGGTGAAAAAGGGATCGAAGATTTTGACGAGGAGTTCAGACGGAATGCCGGCCCCGTGATCGGTGACCGTCACGCGGACGTACTCGCCATGGGGAACGGGGAGCGGGGCGTCATTCGTGGCGGAGACGTTCTCGGCGCGGATGAGGATCACGCCGCCGTTCGGCATGGCTTGTTGGGCGTTCAGGACCAGGTTGGTAATCACTTGATGGATCTGCCCCTCGTCCGCCTCGACCGGCCAGAGGTCGGCCGGAAGGGACACCTCGCACCGGACATTGGAGCCCTGTAACGCAAACTCGGCCGACTCCGGGAGGAGGTCGGCGATGGCGAGCTGCCGCTTGATCGGCGCGCCGCCTTTTGAAAAGGTCAGCAGTTGTTGGGTGAGGGTCTGGGCGCGGAGCGCCGCTTTTTCCGATTCGGCCAAGCGTCGAAAGACCTTGTGGTCCGGGTGGAGGTACATTTTGGCCAGGGTCAAATTTCCCACGATGGCGGTCAGAATATTGTTGAAGTCGTGCGCGATCCCGCCGCCTAAGATGCCGATCGATTCCAACTTGCTGGCCCGGACCATTTCGTCTTCGGCTCGCTTCCTGTCGGTCACGTTCAGGGCCACGCCGATGACACCGGCGATACCCTCCGCTTCGTCGCGAAGCGGAGCCCAATGCGCTTCAAACCATTGATCGCCCACCTCTCCGGTATCCCAAAACGCCTCACCCTTCGAGGCACGACGGATATTCTCCGCGATCCACGGCACGTCCCGGAATATTTCCAACGCGGAACGACCGAGCATCGCGCTGGAAGACAGGTCCGCAGCCGCCATCAAACTTTGACCTTCTGCGAAGGTGAGGGCGCCATCCCGGTCGAGGGCAAAAAGGGTGACCGGCGCATTATGAACCACCGCCTTCAGGCGAGCCTGGGTTTCCCGAAGCGACGCTTCGGTTTTTTTTCGCCGGGTGATATCTCTGGCCACTTTGGCGGCGCCGATCATGCGGCCCCGAGTATCCTTGATCGGCGACACGGTCAGTAAAATGTTGACCAGGTGTCCATCTCGGCTTCGCCGCACCGTTTCGAAGTGTTCGATCGTCTCATCGTTCCTCAGGCGGGCCAGCACGTCGTCTTCCTCCCTCAATCGGTCTGAGGGGATAATGAACGAGATATGTTGTCCGACCGCCTCCGCCTCGGTGTATCCGAAAATCCGTTGGGCGGCGCGGTTCCACGAGGTCACGATCCCATCCAAGGTCTTGGTAATGATCGCATCATCGGAAAAATCGAGAATGGCCATGAGCCGGGCGTGCGTCTCGTCGGCCCATTCGCGGGCGGCGGTGTCCGTGATGCCGGCCACGAGGCGCTGAACGTCCGTCTGAGAGGGGACCTTCATCGTCAGCAGAGTTCCAGCCGACCCTTCACACGTTCTCGACAAATTGATTGCAGTCCAGCCAATACCACTTGAAGGCTTTGGCCATATCGACCAGATCTTGAGCGGTGGGGGGCTTCACTAAATATGAGTTGGCGCCAAGCCGGTACGCTTTGTTGACGTCCGATGTTTCTTCGGACGACGTGAGGACTACGACGACGGTCGTATCGAAGGATTCCTGCCGGCGCATCCAGGCCAAGACGTCGTGGCCGGACTTGAGGGGCAACTTCAGGTCGAGGAACACCACGGCGGGCAGCGGATAGCTCGTGCGATCCTCGAATTTTCCCGTACCCTCCAGGTAGTCGACGGCTTCCTGTCCATCTTCCACGACGAGCAGCGGATTTTTGACCCCGGCCTCCTCAAGCGCGCGCTTCATCAGGAAGATGTCGTCCTCACTGTCTTCGACCAGTAGAATCGCGCGGTTAGTCGGCATCGGTTCCCCGGTGCAGCACAAACCAGAACTCGCTGCCGTGCCCCGGTTCCGATGAAAATCCGATCTCACCGCTCATCCGCATGACGGCTTTTTTGGTGATGGCCAGCCCGATTCCCGTTCCCTCGTACCGCTTTTCGGGATACACGCGGCCGAACATCTGAAAAATCCGGTCGTAATGATCCGGATGAATCCCGATACCGTTGTCGCTGATGACCACCCGGACCTTATCCGCTGCGGCCTCGGTCCAAATGCGGATCCGGGGAACCCGGCCCTCCGGCATGAACTTGACGGCATTGGACAGGAGGTTGGTGAGACATTGACTGAGATAGGCTTCATGTCCCATCACCGGCGCTAAGGGGCGTTCGACGGTGATGCAGGCACGCATCGTGTCCGGGATGGGATGTTGATCCAGGATATCGTCGATCAATCCCTCCAGCGCGATCGTGCGCAGTCTGATGTCGCCCTTGGAGACTTTCGTATAGGCGAGCACGTCCCGCACGAGGAGATCCAGCCGAACGGAGGCGCGTTGAATGCGTTCGAGATGACCGACGGCTTCCGGCCTGAGCGTGGCGGCATCATGCTTCAACAAGGATTGGGCGTATCCATGAATGGCCCGTAACGGCGACCGCATGTCGTGCGAGACGCTGTATGAAAAGGCTTCCAGTTCGTCGATCGTGTCCTTCAGCTTAGCGGTGCGTTCCGCCACGATCTCCTCGAGCATGTCCGCGGCGCGCTTTCGCTCGGTGATGTCACGAGTAAA
This sequence comes from Nitrospiria bacterium, assembly GCA_039914845.1. GTDB lineage: Bacteria > Nitrospirota > Nitrospiria > 2-01-FULL-66-17 > 2-01-FULL-66-17 > 2-01-FULL-66-17. Next base: position 2,938 of record JBDSOK010000092.1, read on the forward strand.
ACACCGGGTATAGACGAACCGATCGTCCTCCCAGTAGACGCTGGAGTTGATCGACACCTGGCGAATCGTGCCGTCCTTCCGCCGGAGGCGCGCCTCATAGTCGCAGAGCTGTTCCCCGCGCGTGAGCCGATCGAGGATGTCGGCGATCACGTCCGCATCGACATGAAATTCTGCAATATGGCGGCCGATATACTCCGCCTCCGAGTAGCCGAGCAGTGCCAGTTCGGCTCGATTCGCCCAGAGGATGATTCCATCGGGACCGACCTGATGGATGCCTTCCGCGGCGTTTTCGAGGAAATCGGCGAGTTCCCGTTCTCGGCGGGCCAGAATGTTTTCGGCGGCCTTGCGTTCGGCGATTTCGGCCTCGAGCGACGCGGCCTTTTGTTGCAGCACGGCGATGGCGCGAAGTCGCTCATCAGATTCGGGGCGCG
>JBDSOK010000073.1:0-4166 GCA_039914845.1 Nitrospiria bacterium
CCAGAGGGCGCCCCCACCCCTTCAACCATCCTCGCTTCATGATCTCCTCCTCATCATGTTCGATCCCAGTTCCGCATCCGTCGTGAATCAATGAAGAACGTCATGCCCCCGTTACGGCGCCGGCACCGTGCTGGGTTCGGTCAGAAACGCCAGCTTCGTGATCCCCGCGCTCTGCACGAGCGCCATGACCTGCACGACCTGCTGATAGGCCAGTTCCCCATCGGCGCGCAGTTCGACCGTGGGTTGCTCACCGGCCGCCACCGCGCGCTCCAGGCGCGCCCGCAACTCAGGCGCCGCGATGGGCTGGGCGTCGAGGTAGATTTGGCTGTCCCGCGTCAGACTGATGACGAGCGGGCGGGTCACGGTCGAGGCCTCGGTCTTGGCCTTGGGCAAATTGAGCTTGATCTGATGGCTGAGCAACGGGGCCGTGACGATCAAGATGATCACGAGCACCAGCATCACGTCGACGAGCGGCGTGACGTTTATCTCGCTGATCGGCTGGTCGGTGTGTCCGCGATCGAGTTGGCCGAAGGCCATGGCTACACCTTTACCCGGCTATGGTGCGGCTCGGGATGCGGATGCCGCGCCGCGTGCTCGGCCACGATGCGCGCGAGCAGATCGTAGGCAAAGCTCTCCAGGGCATTGCCCATGACCTTCACCCGGCGCACGAAGGTGTTGTAGCCGACCACGGCGGGGACGGCGCACGCAATGCCCGCCGCAGTGGCGATGAGCGCCTCCCCGATGGGGCCGGCCACCACGTCCAGACCGGTCGAGCCGGTGTGGGAGATCCCCTTCAAGGCCGACATGATCCCGATGACGGTCCCGAAGAGCCCGATGAACGGCGCCGTGTTGCCGATGGTCGCGAGCACGCCAAGCCCTGATTCGAAGCGCATGAGCTGGTCCTGGATGCTCTGCCGCAACGCCCGCGTGATGGTGTCGGCGAGATTGCCCGCCACCCCCTCCGCGCGGACGTGGTACGCCTCGTGATGCTTGAGCCCATCCAGGCCGCTTTCCGTCAGCCGGGCGAGGGACCCCATGGCCTCCCGACCACCGTCCCGGGGACGGGTCAGCATGTCCGCATCAGCCCAGAATGCCTTGATATAGGCGGCGTTGGCTCGTCGAGCTTTCCAGATCTCGATCGCTTTATACGCAATCAGAAACCAGGTCAGCGCGGAGAGCGCCACCAACAAATAGAGCACCCCCATCACAATCGGATCGGCACTGCCCAAATCCGAAAGCCAAGTCACTGAAGTCGTGGATTGCACCATCGCTATCCCTTTCCGTCGGTTGATCGCAAGCGAAAATTGACCGGCACATCGACCCAATCGGCGATGAGCACATCGCCCCGGCGCGCCGGAACGAAGGTCCAGTGGCGGACCGCCTCCAGCGCGGCCTCGTCCAGAACGGGCACGCCGGAGCTCTTTTCGAGCTTCACCCGTTCCGGCAACCCCTTGGCATTGACGAAGACGCTGACCACCACAAGCCCTTCGAACTTCAACCGTTTGGCAATCGACGGATAGGCGGGCTTGGGATTGTTCAGGTACGCGAAGTCGAATCGCGGCGGCTCGATCACCGTGGGCGGTGATTCCACCGGAGCCGCTTCGACCGGAATCATCGGCGACTCGGACGCCACCGCCGCCTCCTGAGGCTCGGGCGGGGCGATCGGCGGGGGCGCGACTTCCGGTTTTGGCGTCTCGACCGGCCTGACGACGGGTCTTGGACGGGGCGGCGGGGGAGGCGTCTTGGGAGGCTCGGCCGGCCGCGGCGTAACGAGGGTCACTTCCAGGGGGCGAAGCCGCTTCCGGTCGTGCCGCTCGCCCTCCGTCCACAATAAGACCACCGCCATGGCCGCATGAACCAGCAGCATGACCAGCGCCGCGGCCACTGCCGAACTCCACGGCGCACGGCTCACGGCCCGTCTTGGCGAATGAGACTTCGTATATGCTTGGGCTATCCCGCTCATCGTGTTACGAGAAAGACAATAAATAGCACCTAAAATATTCCGTGTCAATTACTGAAAATCGTGTTACTCAAATAGGGGGGGGCGTCCTGGAAACCTTGGGAAGGCTGGTCAGAAGAAGCGAAGGGAATTACAGGGCAGGGGCTGTGCCGCGACGCGTAAGATCCTTGGCGAGGCCCCCCGTGCCCTGCACTGGCCGGAAATTCGGGCGAACCGCCTCCGCTTGACATCGTTCCGGGCTTGTGTCGATACTCAGGACTGATCGGAGGAAGGCGTGATGCGCCCATCGGCCGTCAAATTCACCTACCGCGACTATGTCCAGTTCCCCGAGGACAACAACCGGCACGAGATTATTGACGGAGACCATTTCATGACGCCTTCCCCCTCGACCCGGCATCAGCGGATCTCCCAGCGCCTGTATGACCACCTCAAACCGCACGTGACGACGCATCGCCTAGGGGAACTGTTCTACGCCCCAACCGATGTCGTGCTCTCGGATACCGACGTCCTCGTGCCCGATCTCCTGTTTATCCGTCAGGAACGTGGATCGGTCATCACCGAAAAGAACATCCAAGGCGCCCCTGACCTTGTCGTTGAGATCCTGTCCCCCTCCACCGCCGAACGCGACCGGGGCCTGAAGCGCACGACATACGCCCGGTTCGGTGTTGAGGAATACTGGCTCGTCTCCCCTGACACGAATACCATCGAGGTTTGGCGACTGCAAGAGGGAATCCCGAGTCGCACGTTCACCCGCTCCGAACGGCTGACTTCCAAGCTCCTACCCGGCTTCGAACTTCCGCTCACCGACGTCTTCCGTCCGTAGTCGTTTTCCAAACCAGCCGCGCACCCGTGGTGGCGACTGCTGAAACGCCTGTGAGCGGATCCGACGGCGCCGGGATCGGAGACGACGGACTCTTTACAAGTCCTTTCCGGTCGTCGTCATGGTGAACTTGCCGTGCTTGACGCCCTTCGTTCCGATCAGCCGGTCGGCGACTTTCTTGACGTCCCTGCCCTTTCCTTGGACGACGAGGACTTCCAGGCAATGGTGTGCGTCAAGATGGATGTGGAGGGTTGAACGGAAGAGTTGTTGGTGTTGGTGTTGCAGATCGGTGAGGGTGTCGCTCAGTTCCCGGACGTCGTGGTCGTAAACGATGGTGACGGTGCCGACGATCTCCCGATTCTCGTCCCATTGCTGCTCGACGAGTGAATCCCGAATCAGGTCGCGGATCGCTTCCGATCGATTGGTGTAGCCCTTTTGCTCGATGATTCGGTCGAAGCGTTCCAGGAGGTGGCCGTCGATCGAGACCCCGAATCGCTGGAGGGATTCTCCTTTGGGGTGATCGGCGCTGTCATGCACGGGCGATCACTTCCCGATCTTGAGGTCGCCCTCGCCTTTGAGAAATTTACGGAAGCGGGTCATCAGATCTTCGCCCAACACCCCCACGTGAGGCTTCTTGGTCATGTACTCGCGAATCTCGTCGAGGCGTTTGTCGGCCTGTTCGTTGCCTTGAAGCCGTTTGACCTGTTCCTTCGCGGTGTCGAACGCATCAAAGGTCAGCTCGCTGTAACCCAACTTTCTGATCCGCATGACGGCCTTCATCATCGCCTCGTTGCGGAAGGTGGTCAGGAGGTCGGAGGTAATCACCGCGGCGCCTTGTTTTCTGGCCCGGCGCTCGGCCGCCTTCTTGATGCCGCTGCGGACGAAATCGGGCGAGGTCTGAAGCCGGGCCCAGGCTTCCTCGCTCCATCGCACGGTCTCCACCGGCGCATCCCACACGGCGGTGAGGACGTCTTCGGTCATCTCGGCGTGTCCTTGGGCTTTGGCGAGATCCTCGGCGTCGGACTTGAGCATTTGGACCACGAATTCGGTGGCCATCGCCGGCGTCCCCTCCACCTTCTTCATCAATCGCGCGGTCGCCCCGTCGGTCCACGGCATCTCGGCTCGCGGGGCTTCTTCCACCGACCCCAACGCCTCGACCTTCTCGATCAGCTCGACGTTGACTTCCATGTGGCCGCGCTCGCGGGCCACGTCTTCGGCGATCTGGCGGACCATGTCGCGCATGAACCCCGGCACGGTCGCGAGGCGGTCCTTCGCCGCCTGGGTCCACGGCAGACGGCCCTGGGCCAGATCATCGGCCGCCTGCTTGAGACCGGCCTCGCCGCCCATTTGGCCCATCGAGGTATTCTTCCACTCCGCCAGATGTTC
>JBDSOK010000198.1:0-3112 GCA_039914845.1 Nitrospiria bacterium
GTTATGTGGGCCGACCATAGCATGAGTCGAGATGCCGCGTCAATCGGCCTGGGACGCCGCCGGAGGCGAATTCGGATCAAGCGGCCGGTCGGTCGGGACCCGCGTGCCGCAGAAATCGGCCGGTGAAGGAACGGGCCGCCCGGGCCACCTCGGCGGGAGAGCCGGCGACGACGAGTTCGCCCCCGCCGTCACCGCCCTCGGGACCCAGATCGATCACGTGATCGGCGTTGCGGATCACGTCGAGATTGTGCTCGATGACGACGACGGTATTTCCCGTCTCGACCAAGCGGTTCAAGACGTCGAGCAGCCGCTGGATGTCGGCAAAATGAAGGCCGGTGGTGGGTTCGTCGAGAATGTAGAGCGTGTTGCCGGTCGCGCGGCGGGACAGTTCCTTGGAGAGCTTGATCCGCTGGGCTTCGCCGCCCGACAGCGTGGTCGCCGATTGGCCGAGTTGAAGATAGTCGAGCCCGACGTCGCGCAGCGTGTCGAGTTTGTGGCGGATGGGCGGAATCGCCGAGAAAAAGGCCAGCGCCTGCTCGACCGTCATATTCAGCACGTCGGCGATCGAGCGGTCCTTGTACCGGATGTCGAGCGTCTCGCGGTTGTAGCGCCGGCCTTTGCAAGCCTCGCACGTCACGTACACGTCCGGCAAAAAGTGCATCTCGATCTTGATGACCCCATCGCCCTGGCAGGCCTCGCAGCGCCCGCCCTTGACGTTGAAGGAATACCTTCCCGGCTTATACCCCCTCGCCCTGGAATCCGGCAACTGGGCGAAGAGATCGCGGATGAAGGTAAAGAGCCCGGTATAGGTCGACGGGTTGGACCGCGGCGTGCGGCCGATGGGCGATTGGTCGACGTTGACCACCTTGTCCAGCGTCTCCAGCCCGCTGATTCCACGGCATGCCCCGGGGCGGTCCGCGGCGCGGTACAACCGTTGGGCGAGCGTCTTGTAGAGGATTTCGATGATCAGGGTGCTCTTGCCCGACCCCGACACGCCGGTGACGCAGGTCAGCAGCCCCAACGGGATGGAGACCGTCACGTCCTTGAGGTTGTGCTCGGACGCGCCGGTAATCGTCAACGACCGCTCGGCCGACCGCCGGCGGGGCGGCAGGCTGATCGTCAATTCGCGCTGGAGATAGCGGCCGGTCAGCGATGCGGGGGTCGCCATGATGTCCTTGGGCGTGCCTTGGGCGATGATGCGGCCCCCGTGGGTGCCCGCGCCGGGCCCCATGTCGATCACGTGATCCGCCGCGAGGATCGTTTCCTCGTCGTGTTCCACCACCAGCACCGTGTTGCCGAGATCGCGGAGGCGGACGAGGGCCTCGAGCAACCGGCGATTGTCGCGCTGATGGAGACCGATCGACGGTTCATCCAGAATATAGAGGACGCCCACCAGCGACGAGCCGATTTGCGTCGCCAGGCGGATGCGCTGACCCTCGCCGCCGGAGAGCGTGGTGGCGGAGCGATCCAGCGTCAGATACTCGACCCCCACGTTGACCAGAAAGCCCAGGCGCTCCCGGATTTCCTTGAGGATGCGCTGAGCGATCTGGGTTTCCTTGGTCGTCAGGGGCAGGTCGCGGAAGAAGCGGTCGGCGGCGTTGATCGACAGCCGCGTCGCCTCCGCGATCGACAACCCGCCCACCTTGATCGCGAGACTCTCCGGCTTGAGACGGTCGCCCTTGCACGCGGGGCAGGGCTGCAACGTCATATAGTCTTCGATCTCCTCGCGGACGTAGGCCGAATCGGTCTCGCGATAGCGTCGATCCAAATTCGCGATGACGCCCTCGAACGGTCTGGTGTAAAACTGGCGTCGGCCGTCCTTCTCGAACCAGAACTCGATTTCTTCGGCGCCCGACCCATAAAGCAGGATCTGCCGATGGGCGGGGTCCAAGTCGCCGAACGGCGCGCGGATGGAAAATCCGAAGTGCTTGGCGACGGCCTCGATCAACTCCGCGTAATAGGCCGAGGTGCGCCGCTCCCACGGGCGCAGCGCGCCCTCGCGCAGCGAAAGGCGGGGTTGCGGCACGATCAGGGCCGGGTCGAAGACCCGCTTGGTGCCCAGGCCGTCGCAGTCGGGGCACGCGCCGTGCGGACTATTGAATGAAAAGGTCCGGGGCGCGATCTCGGGGTAACTCACGCCGCAGGCGATGCAGGCCAGGCGCTCGCTGAAGAGATGGTCGGTCTTGCCGTCCACGTTGACGACGGCGATGCCGTCGCCCATCGGAAGCGCCGCTTCCATCGAGTCGGCCAGCCGCCGCTCAATGCCGGGCTTGACCACCAGCCGGTCGACCACGATCTCGATGGTGTGTTTCTTCTTCTTGTCCAGGTCGCCGACCTGGTCGAGTTCCACCCAGTGACCGTCCACCCGCGCGCGCACGAAGCCCTTCTGCGCCATCTGCGCCAGTTCTTTGCGGTATTCCCCCTTGCGCCCGCGCACGAGCGGCGCGAGGACCTGGATCTTGGCGCCCTCGCGCAGGGCCATCACCGCGTCGACCATCTGCGAGACGGTTTGCGCCGTGATCGCCCGGCCGCAGCGGTGGCAGAACGGGCGGCCGATCCGGGCGTAGAGCAGGCGGAAGTAGTCGTAGATTTCGGTGACCGTGGCGACCGTCGAGCGCGGATTCTTGCTCGTCGTCTTCTGCTCGATCGAAATCGCGGGGGACAGCCCCTCGATCGAATCGACGTCCGGTTTGTCCATCTGTTGCAGAAACTGCCGCGCATACGCCGAGAGCGATTCGACGTAGCGCCGCTGGCCTTCGGCGAAGATGGTGTCGAACGCGAGCGACGATTTGCCCGACCCCGAGAGCCCGGTAATGACCACGAAGCGATCGCGCGGAATCACGACGTCGAGATTCTTGAGGTTGTGCTCGCGGGCGCCTTTAATGACGATTGATTGGCCGCTCATACGTTCGGTTCTGAATGGATCCAGGTGAGTAAGGGGGAATCCTAACACGCCCGCGAAACCGACATCAAACCCCTACGCCCTGGACCCTGTGGAGGCTACTCTATTATGGAAGGGAGAGGACAACCGACAGGAGCCTGTTCAGGAGTGGCCAGATACAAGGCGGAGCGAGCACCGGAGCGCAGCGTACTCCTGTGTACGTGAGCACCG
>JBDSOK010000211.1:0-2614 GCA_039914845.1 Nitrospiria bacterium
ACCACCAGACCTGAGGCCGCCAAACGCCGCCTGCCGGAGTCCGTCATCCCGACGGCCGCCAAACTGGCTCGCACGCTCGATGCCTTTCCCGACCGCATCGACAGTCGCGATTGGTTCTACCGGCCGGGCTTGGCGCCGCTGCCCGATCAATTGGTGCATTGCGATCTCGTCCCGGGGATTCTCGACCAAGGCGCCGAGGGCGCGTGCACCGGCTACGCCTTGGCCGCGGTGATCGACTTTCTTCTTCACGCACGCACGATCGTCCGGCGCGTCAGCCCCCGCATGCTCTATGAGCTGGCGAGGCGCTATGATGAATGGCCGGGCGAAGGGTATGAGGGATCATCCGCCCGGGGGGCGATGAAGGCGTGGGCGCGTCACGGTGTGTGCGCCGACCGCACATGGCCCGCGACCAGGCACGGCGCGCAGCATTTCACGCCTGAGATTGCCGCCGAATCGCAGTCCACGCCCGGCGGGGCGTATTACCGGGTCATGCACCGACAGGTTCGGGACATGCACGCGGCGCTCGCCGAGGTCGGCATTCTCTATGTGACGCTCATGATCCATCGCGGCTGGGAGACGCCCGGCCCGCATCGGGTTCCCGTGACCTATCGGATGGGCGGCATCGTGCGGCGCCGGGAGATTCCGGTCATCGAGCGGAAGGGACGAGCCGACGGCGGGCATGCGGCGGCGATCGTCGGGTATACCGCTCAAGGGTTCATCGTCCAGAATTCCTGGGGCCGCGGATGGGGAGCCGAGGGGTTCGTGCTGCTCCCGTACGAGGATTATCTGCTCCACGCCGTCGATGTCTGGGCGGCCCAACTCGGCGTGCCGGTATCGGCCGACCTCTGGGCGCAGGGCGCGGCCGACAGCACGGAAGGGCGGCATCGCGCGAGCCAGGCGATCCCGCTGAGCGAGATCCGGCCGTATGTCATCGATGTCGGCAACAACGGCGAATTGTCGGGGTCCGGATCGTATTGGACGACCGAGCAGGATCTGTCCCGCCTTTTTTCGACCGTCATTCCTGCCGCCACCGCGTCGTGGGCCAAACGCCGCGTCCTGCTGTATCTCCACGGCGGGTTGAACGACGAGACGGCGGTGGCGCGTCGGATCATCGCGTTTCGGGATGTGTTTCTCGCCAACGAAGTCTATCCGGTTCATATCATGTGGGAGTCGGGCGCGCTGAACACGCTCAACGGTATGATCCGCGATCTCTTCACCGACGTCGACGAACGGGCGGGGGGCGTGGCGGACTGGATGCGCAAGCTTCGCGACGGGTTGGTGGAGGCCAAGGATCGCACGCTGGAATTGACCGTGGCCGGCCCGGGTGCGGCGTTGTGGCGGGAAATGAAGGAGAACGCCCGGCTGGCGTCTCAACATCCCGAGCGGCGCGGCGCGATGCAACTCGTGGCGCGTTACGGCGCGATGGCGCTCAAGCGCCTCACCGAGGCCCAACGGCGCGAGTGGGAGTTGCACGTGGTCGGTCACAGCGCGGGGAGCATTTTCGCCGCGCATGCGTTGCCCCATCTGCTCTCGCTGGGGGTGACACTGAAGAGCCTGCACCTGATGGCCCCGGCCATGACGGTGGATCTCTTTAAGCGGCTGGTGGTCCCGGCGGTGAACGCCGGCCGCTGTCCGCACCCGACGCTCTTTGTCCTCAGCGACGTCGGCGAGCGCGACGACGTCGTCGGGCCCTACGGGAAATCGCTCTTATATCTGGTCAGCAATGCCTTGGAAGGCCGGCGGGAGACGCCGATCGTGGGCATGCAACGTTTTCTGGGGACCGATGCCGAGCTCTCGTCATGGCTCCGTCGTCCGGTGGGGGGCTTGCCCGGTGTGGTGGTGGCGGGAAAGGCCGAGGGGCCGGCCAGTACCTGTCGAAGCGAGACTCACGAGGGGTTCGATGACGATCCGGCCACCCTCAATTCGGTACTTCGCCGCGTCCTGGGCGGGGAACCGCGGCGGCTCTTTACGGTGCGGGATCTGCAGTATTAGGCCCGGCCCGAACGCGTGGCCAACGGGTTTTTTCTCAGCCCCTGGCGGCGGAGCGATTCGGCAGGGTACGCAAATACTGAATCACCTTCCATGCTTCGTCTTCGGTGATGACGGAGGGCGAGTACGAGAACATGCGCGAGCCCGGGCTGCCGTTGCGAATCACCCAGAACAGCTCGCCGTCGGTCCGCAACTGATGGAATTGGGGGTTCGTAAAGTTTCTGGGCTTGGGATTGAGTTCGAGACCGGCCGGCCCGTCCCCACGACCCAACGTGCCATGACACGTAAAGCAGGTGCCTTTCCCTTGGTAGATCTGTTCGCCTTCAACCAGCGCGTCAGCGCTGACCGGAAAGGGATTGGTCAATCGCTTGGCTTCGGCCGGGGCGCGGGGCATGGTGATATCCCGTTCGCCGGAGGGGACGGCGGGTTCGTCGGGCCCGACCATTAAGAGCACGTAAATCGCGGCCGAAAACACGACGAAGACGACCATGAGTTGAAAGACGGCGCGTTGCACTTAGTCCTCGGCGATCCGGATCAGGCCCTTCCAGAGCGGCGGCCCTTCCGTTTCCCAATTTTTGGTCGATAGAAAATTGATGCCGTGATACAGGTTGAGTTTAAATTTGCC
>JBDSOK010000233.1:0-11452 GCA_039914845.1 Nitrospiria bacterium
ACGTGCCGGCGACGGTCGGCCCGCAGAATTGGACCTACCGCATGCCCTGCACGATCGAGGATCTCAGCCGCCCGCCGCGGAGCGCGCAGAGCGAGACGGTCAGAGACCTGATCAGACAACATGGCAGAGCGTAAAATTAGCTCACAGTGAGCTATGAGCTGTGAGCTGCTTAAACGGTTCCAGATCCCCTAATCCCTCGCGGAGAATTTCCACTCGATCGTTCACCAACGAGATGACGCTCGACGGCAGGACCGGTAACGGACCACATTCCAATATGAGATCGATGTCATGGCCCAGCCGGCCTTCCAGTTCATCGGGGTCGGCGATCGTCTGTTCATTGGTGCGATTGGCGCTGGTACTCAACAGGGGTTGACCCAATGCCGCGACGAGCGCGGCCGGAACCGGGTGATCGGGGATCCTGATCCCGACGGTCCGCTGCTTGGTCTGAAGAATCTTGGGCGTCTCCTGACTGGCGGGCAACACGAAGGTATAGGGCCCCGGCAGAAAGCGCTTGAGAATTTTATACGCGAAATCCGAGACCGCCGCATACCGGCTGATATGCGTCAGATCGGCGCAGACGAACGACATCGGCTTCTTGGGATCCCGGCCCTTCAGCCGCACGATCCGATCGATCGCGTCGCGCCGGGTGATGTCGCAGCCCAGCCCGTAGACCGTATCGGTGGGATACACGATGATGCCGCCCTGGCGCAGGGCCTCAGCCGCCCGGGCGATATGCCGGCCCTGCGGGCTTTGCGGATGGATCGCAAGCCGCGGCGCGCGATGGGGCTTCATGGTCGATCGCTCCCGGGCAGGGGGCTGCCCTGTCCGCGTTACTTGTTGTGTTTGGCGATGAACTGCTTAATGTCGTCCAGATGCTCCAGGATCAACTTGGCCTTCTTCAGACCGAACTGAAAAGGAAACTTGTCCTCCGGTCCCTGCGTCAACACGATCATGGGATTGCCCTTGTATTCCGATTCGTTCGCCGCCATCGTCACCTCCCTTGTGCTTCGCTGCCGTCTTTGTGTATCCTCAAAGCTCCCATGAGCACCCCATCCCAGGCCACCAAAACCGTCATCGAACACCGGATGACCACCGACCTCAATGCCGTCCACGTCGCCGTCGAAGACGAATCGTGGAAACACGCCGGTCATGCCGGCGCGGCCGCCGGCGGCGGCCACTTCGTCCTGCTCGTCGTCTCCCCCCGATTCGAGGGGCTCAATCCGCTTGATCGCCGGCGCCTCGTGCACGACGTGCTGCGCGAGGAAATGCAGGGCGCGATTCATGCGCTCACCATTCGCGCCATGTCGCCGAGCGAATGGGGGGGATAGGTCAAGAACACCGTTTAAGTCGTTCAAGAGTTCACATCGTTCAAGGAACAACATCTCCTCCTTGAACCCCTTGAACGTTTTGAGCCCCTGGATCCCCGCCCGCCGCAGGCGGAGCGGCGGCCGGTTTGGGCGGAGCCGGAGGTTTCTCGGCCTTGATCCCCTCTTCCCAATGCGGCCCGGTGTACTGATCCGCCGGAATCGGCTGCGCCTTCCACTTGATCTCGAAGTCGCCCGCGGCCTTGTTGATCGTCGGCCCCTTCCCAACCACGGCGGTCCACGGCTCGATCAACGGCGCAACAAGATACTCCTCGCCCTGCTTGCGCGCATAGACCGCCACCGGATTACTCTTCGACGGCCCCTGATAGAGATGGACCGTCCCTACCAATCGTTTCGGCACGGATATCACGAGCGATCCTCCTCAACAACGTCCCGACGTGACGCATGGTGCCATAACCCGCGGTCGCGATTCAAGCGGGGCTCCGAACGCCCGGACATCCCCGCCCGGGAAATCCATTCAAAACATGCTCCATTGACACGCGGCACGGCGGGCGACTATCATAGCCCAGCTTTTCACGGCCAGTCGCGGTGACCGCGCGAACAACCATCGTTCAAGGAGGACGCTATGGGTAATCCGCTGGATTCGATCTGGGGGACGATCATCACCGGGTTCGTGCTGACGGCCATTCTCTACGCCGTCGTCGATTCACTGGTTTAACAGGGAGGGACGCACATGGAAGGATCCAATATCGGTCTGTTCTTCCGCTGGGGCCACTTACTGGCCGGCATCACCTGGATCGGCCTCTTGTACTACTTCAATTTCGTGCAGGTGCCGTTTCTGAAAGCCGTGTCCGCCGACGGCAAAAGCGAAGCCTTCAAACATCTGGTACCCCGCGCCCTCGCCTGGTTCCGCTACGGCGCGTTGGCCACGTGGCTCTTCGGGGCGGCGCTGTTGGGTCCCCATCTGGGCGACGCCTTCATGCTTCAGGGTCAATACGCGGTGATCGGCATGGGCGCCTGGCTGGGCACGATCATGCTCTTAAACGTGTGGGGCATCATCTGGCCCAATCAAAAACGGGTCCTCGGCCTCGTCCCCGCCTCAGCCGACGAAAAGAAACGGGCCGCGCGCATGGCCTTCCTGGCCTCCCGTACCAACACCGCGCTCTCCATCCCCATGCTCTTCTTCATGGCCGCCTCCGGCCACGGCCTCGCCCTGTTCAACTAATCCCGACCGAGGTATCTCAAGGGGACGGCCAATGCCGTCCCCTTTTTTTTGTTCCGCATCATCCCCCGATGCGGGAGCCTGTTCAGGATGGGTCAGATGCAAGGCGGAGGAAGGGGTTGCGCCCGGAGCGTACTGGGTCGTACGTGAGGACGCAACGCCTTCCGACAACGCAGCAGATGGCCCATCATGGACAGGCGACTACAGGATGCCTTCGACGCGTTCCGGTGGGCGGCCAAGCGCCGCCTTCCCCATCGACAACACGATCGGGCGCTCGATCAAGACCGGGTTGTCGACCATCGCCTGGATGAGATGCTTGCGCGTCAATCCCGGCCGCTCAAGATCGAGATCGCGGTAGATCGGTTCTTTGCGGCGCATGAGTTGACGCGGCTGCAACCCGAGCTTGGTCAGAATCTCGTCCAGCTCGGGGGCGGAGGGCGGGGTCTTGAGATAATCGATGATGGTGGGTTTGATCCCCTTCGCCCGGATCAACTCGAGCGCTTTGCGGGAGGTGCTGCACCGCGGATTATGGTAGATCGTGACACCGCTCATTGCGGACACTGCATCGGTTCGCTCCTGGGTTGAAACGTTACAGCAGACGGTGGCCCGTGAACTCCATCACGCGCACCCGAACCTCTCCGGCCTCGGCGCCGATTACGCGGCGCGCGCCGGGCAGGTGCCATCCGTCCACCACCGCATGACGGTCGGTCACGCTATCCACTTGTTTGAGCGAACCGTCCTGAGGCTGAAAATAATAGACCGTGTACTTGGTCGTGAGGTGCTTGCCCTCGGGCGTCACCAGCGAGTCCTCGACGTTGATCGTAAACCGCACCGGTCCCATGCTGCGGTTGATCTGCCGGATGTGCCCGTCAAGGATGCGGTACCGCGAATTCATGCCGTCCCCGTCGATGAGGAGTAATCGGCCGAGCGGATGATGATCCTCCGGGCCGAGGGTCAACCGATGCCGCCCGTCCGATTCCTCGAACGTGCGGGCGCCGCGATGCACCGCCATCATGCCGATCTGTCCCTCCACCCACTTCAGGGTCTCCGGATCCGATCCCGGCAGCGTGACGGTCGTCTCGCCGGGAAGCGACACGACGGCTTCGCCCGGGAGGATCTTGCCCCCGTCGCGGATGATGACGTCCGCGCGAAACCCCCGAAAATCCGAACTCCAGCGATAGGTCGATTCAAAGGCGCGACGGATCAGTTCGCGCGCCTCCGGCTCATCCACGACGGCCGTCGCCTCATGGGGGGCGGAATGGGTTTGCATGGCGGTCTCCTGACAATCGGAAAGGGGTGTTTTCAAAGTGCAACGGGAGCCTACCGAGTTGCGAGGCAAAAGACAAGGGCGCAACCGCTTGATTCCAACGCGAGGGTTGCGCTACGCTCGGCATTCGCGATGCCGTCACCCCCAACCAACCAGACCGCCCGTGATCCGGTGTGCGGAATGTCGGTCCCGATCGATCGACCGGGGGGCGGGACGCACGCGCACCGGGGCACGGCCTATTATTTCTGCCACCCCGGCTGCCGGGAGCGTTTCGCCGCCGATCCCGATCGCTATCTCGCGACACCCGAGAGCCGGCCCGTTCATCTGACCGCCGTCCGACCGGCTCCACCGCCGGCCGCACCCGCCGGCGCGACGATCGAGTACACCTGCCCGATGCATCCCGAGGTGGTCAGCGATCGCCCCGCCTCCTGCCCGAAGTGCGGGATGGCCTTGGAACCGCGGACGATCAGCCTGGACGACGGACCCAATCCCGAGCTGGTGGATATGACGCGGCGATTGTGGGTGGGCCTCATTCTGGCGCTGCCGGTGTTTGGGTTGGCCATGGCCGACATGATCGCGTCCGATCGCCTGCGCGCGCTCATTCCCATGACCGTGTCCAATTGGATGCAACTCATCCTTGCCACGCCGGTGGTGCTCTGGGCGGCCCGGCCGTTCTTCGAGCGCGGATGGCAATCGCTGGTGGCGCGCCAACTCAATATGTTTACCCTCATCGCCCTGGGCGTAGGAGCGGCCTACATTTACAGCGCCGCGGCGACCCTCGCACCCGGAATCTTTCCCGCCGGCTTTCGCCTCCATGGCGCGGTGGAACCCTACTTCGATACCGCGGCGGTCATCGTCGTTCTCGTCCTCCTGGGTCAGGTCCTCGAATTGAGGGCCCGCGGCCGGACCGGGGCCGCCATTCGGGCGCTGCTCGGCCTGACCCCCAACACCGCGCGCATCATCCGCGAGGGGCGCGAAGAGGACATGCCCATCGATCAGGTCCGGGTGGATGATCGGCTGCGCGTACGCCCGGGCGAAAAAATTCCGGTCGACGGCGTGGTGATCGAGGGCCGCTCCGCGGTGGACGAGTCGATGATCTCGGGCGAACCCATCCCGGTGGCCAAGGCCGCGAACGATCCGGTGATCGGCGGCACGATCAACGGCACCGGCGGCCTGATCATCGAGGCGCGGCGGGTGGGCAGCGGGACGCTCCTGGCGCAGATCGTGCGCATGGTGGGCAACGCGCAACGCAGCCGGGCGCCGATCCAACGCCTGGCCGATACCGTATCAGGATACTTCGTGCCGATCGTCATCCTCTCCAGCCTCGTCTCGCTGGCGGCGTGGGCGTTCTGGGGTCCGGAACCGCGCCTGGCGCTGGCCCTGGTGAGCGCGGTCGCGGTGCTCATCGTCGCCTGCCCCTGCGCGCTGGGCCTGGCCACCCCGATGGCGGTGATGGTCGGCGTGGGACGCGGCGCGGAGACCGGCGTGCTAATCAAAGACGCGGAGGCGCTGGAGATCCTCGAGCGCGTCGATACGCTGGTCATGGACAAGACCGGAACCCTGACCGAAGGCAAGCCGGCCCTGACCGCGATCGAACCCGAATCGGGATTCGAGACCGACCACGTCCTGCGATTCGCCGCGGCGATCGAACGGGGCAGCGAGCACCCGCTGGCAGCGGCGATCGTCGCCGCCGCGGTCGCCAAGGGTCTCGACCTGCCCGAAGCCATCGGCTTTCGCTCGGTCACCGGCAAAGGCGTGGGCGGACAGGTCGAAGGCCGGCGGGTCGTGCTCGGCACGCAACGGCTCTTGGAGGAACATCAGGTTCCGTTCGGCGCGATCGCCGGAAAAGCCGACGCGCTCCGCGCGACCGGCGCGACGGTCGTCTGGTTGGCGGTGGACGGCCGACTCGCCGGTCTCCTGGCGGTCTCCGATCCCATCAAGACATCCACCCGCGAAGCCGTGTCCATGCTGCACCGCGAGGGGCTCCGGCTGATCATGCTGACGGGGGATTCCGAGGTCACGGCGCGGGCAGTCGCCCAGGCGATCGGCATCGATTCGGTCATCGCCGGCGTCCTGCCCGATCAGAAACGCGACGTCATCAAGCGGCTCCAGGACGAGGGACGCGTGGTGGCGATGGCGGGGGACGGCGTCAACGACGCGCCCGCGCTGGCCCAGGCCCACGTCGGCATCGCCATGGGCGCGGGCACCGACGTGGCGATGCACACCGCCGGGGTGACCCTCGTCAAGGGCGACCTGCGCGCGATCGCGCGCGCGCGGCGCCTGAGCCGGGCCACGATGCGGACGGTCCGCCAAAACCTGGTCTTCGCGTTCCTCTACAACGCCGTCGGCGTGCCGGTGGCTGCGGGCGCGCTCTACCCATTCTTCGGCCTGCTCATCAGCCCCATTTGGGCGAGCGCCGCGATGAGTTTCAGCTCAGTCTCGGTCATCGCCAATTCGCTCCGCCTCCGCCGCGCGCGCCTCTAATTCCGTCCCATTGCAGCGCCCCACCTGTTTGATTTAGACTGACGAAAATTCGATGGGGGATGACGTGGTCCTGGATGTGGATGAGGCGACGTTTGAGCAAGCGGTGATCGAGCGGTCCCACGCGCGGCCGGTCGTGGTCGACTTCTGGGCGGAGTGGTGCGGACCCTGCCGGTATTTGGGACCGATCCTGGAGGACGTGGCTGAAGAATTTGAGGAGCAGATCGACCTCGTCAAGATCGACACCGATCGCAATATCGCCCTGGCCCAGCGCTATCGCATTCAGACCATCCCCAGCGTGAAGGCCTTCGTGAAAGGCCGCGTCGTCGATGAATTCGTGGGCGCGCTGCCGGAATCGGCCATCCGACGATTCATCGAGAAACTGATCCCGACCAAAACCGATGAGTTGGCCGGCCAGGCCGCCAAATTGGAGACCGACGGGAAATGGGACGACGCGCTCCGAACCTATCGCGAGGCCCTCACCCTCGACCCGGCCCACGTCTCGGCCGGAATCGGCGTCTTACGGGTCCTCGTGCACCTCGAACGGTGGGAGGAGGCGCAGGGCGGGTACGATCAACTCGCGGGACCGGTGCAGGTAGGCCATGAGGTCACGGCGCTCAAGGCCCGGATGGATCTGGCGCGCGCCCGTGCCGGCGGTCCGTCGCTTGCGGAGTTGGAAGCCGCGCAGCAGCGCGACCCCGACGATCTGGACGCGCGTTTTCAACTGGCGGCCCGGTACGCGGCCGAACAACGCTATCGCGAGGCCCTCGAGCACTATCTGACCATCGTCAAGCGGAACCGACACTATCAAGACGAGGGCGCGCGAAAAATGATGATTCAGATCTTCGAAGCCATCGGCGCCAGAAGTCCGCTGGCCGAGGAATACCGCGAGAAGTTGGCCCGGGCGATCTTTTGAGGAGCCTCCGGTCGCGATACGCCTCCGCGGCGCTCGCCTGCGCGCTGGCCGTCCTCCTCGGGACCTGGTCCCCGGACTCGATGGCGGCCGGCCGGACCAAGACCAACGCCTACCCGCCGCAGACGCTGTTCGATACCCTCCCGGATCCGCCGTTCCACCTCTACCCCCTGCTCGCGCCTCCCATCCCGTCCGACAATCCGCAGACGCCGCAGAAAATCGCGCTCGGCCGCATGCTGTTCTTCGATCCGCGGCTTTCGAAGGACCACACGCTCTCGTGCGCCACCTGCCATCGCCCGGAGGCGGGATTTTCCAACGGACAGCGCGTCGGCACAGGCGTCGGCGGTCGACTCGGCGCCCGCAACGTGCCCTCGCTGTGGAATGTCGCGTACCGCACGCATCTCTTCTGGGACGGGCGGGCCGATTCGCTGGAACAACAGGCCCTGGAACCGATCCAAAATCCCCTCGAAATGGCCTCCGATCTCGCGGAGGTGGTACGCACGCTCCGCGAGGTGCCGGGCTACGTCGAGGCCTTCCGGGACGTCTTCGGCACCACGGTCACCGCCGACGGCATCGCCCGGTCCCTGGCGGCGTTCGAGCGCACGATGTTGTCGAATGGCTCGGCGTGGGATCGTTTCATGGCCGGGGACGATTCGGCTCTCTCGGCTTCGGCCCAGCGCGGGGTGCGCATCTTCGACGAAAAGGCCAAGTGCGTGACGTGCCACAACGGTCCCAATTTCACCGATAATCAGTTCCACGCGCTCGGCCTCCCCACCCGCGGCGGTTCGGCGGAGCAGGACCCGGGACGGTATGCCGTCACCCGGAACGACGACGATCGTGAGACCTTCCGGACACCGTCGCTGCGGAACGTGGCGGAGACCGCGCCCTACATGCATAATGGAATGTTCGCCACATTGGAGGACACCCTCGAGTTTTACGTGAAAGCCGAGGGACGGCCCGCCCACCGCCATCCGTTGATTACGCCGCTCGATCTGCTCACCGATCAGGAGAAGAAGGACTTGTTGGAATTTCTGCGTGCGCTGAGCGGCGAGCCGCTCACGGTCACTCCCCCGGTCCTCCAGAAATAGGAAGGAAGCGTTTCATGTTCGGCCTTATCCGACCCGCCATCGTCTTGGTCGCTCTTCTGAGCCTGTCCGCCGGGCCGGGGCTTGCCGCTCCGCCCTCTCCGTGCCGACTCAATGGACCACCCCCTCCCCTGCCGGCGGTGACGCTGGAATCGATCGCCGCCGGACTCGTCTCACCGATCGGTCTCACCCACGCGGGCGACGGGAGCGATCGCCTCTTCGTGGTCGAACAAGCGGGCCGCATTGTGGTGATCGCAAAGGGCAAGACGTCCGACCGCCCCTTCCTGGATATCAGCGGCCGCGTCACCGCCGGAGGCGAAATGGGCCTGCTGGGTCTGGCCTTCCATCCCCGGTTTGCGCAGAACGGCCGTGTATTCGTCCATTACACGGCGGCGGTCGGGGGCATCCCCTATTTCCGGAAATTGAAATCCGTGATAGCGGAATTTCATGCGAGCGCAGGAAGCGCAACGATCGACCCCGAGACGGAGCGGAAGCTGCTGGTCGTCGATCAGCCCTATCCCAACCACAACGGCGGGCAGGTGGCGTTCGGCCCCGACGGCAAGCTCTACATCGCCCTGGGCGACGGCGGAGCCGGGAACGACCCCCACGGCAACGGACAATCACTGCAGACTCTTTTGGGCAAAATTCTCCGCATCGACGTCGATGCGCCTCATAACGGGTCGTCATACGGCATCCCACCGGACAATCCCTTCGTGGGTGGCCCCGGAGTTCGAGCGGAAATCTGGGCGTACGGATTGCGTAACCCCTGGCGCTTTTCGTTCGACCCCGTCACCGGCCGCTTGTACGCGGGGGACGTAGGGCAAAGCGCGCGCGAAGAGATCGACGTGATTCGGAAGGGCGGGAACTACGGGTGGAACACGATGGAAGGATCGATCTGCACGCCCGGCGTCAATCGCGCGTGCGACTCCAAAGGCTTCGAGCCGCCGATCATCGACTATCCCAGGTCCGACGGCACGACGGTCATCGGCGGGTACGTCTATCGCGGCGGCTCGATTCCGGCGCTCTGCGGCGCCTATCTCTACGGCGATTTCGGCAACGGACGAATCTGGGCCCTTCGTGACGACGGCCAAGCCGTCACCCCGCCCCGGCGATTACTCGACACCGGACGGAATCTCTCCTCTTTCGGCGAGGATGAACGGCGGGAGCTGTACGTCGTGGACTACGCGGGAGAAGTGTTTCGGTTGGCACCCGATCCGACCAAGCCCCCACTGGGCCCCCCGACCCGCCGCTGACATTCAGTTCGCCCCCGCCATCGGCCGCGGCTTCGGTTGACGAAATGACCGGCCTCACCCACACTTACGCCCGCAATCGGTTCGACCCGTCGATCATCCGACCCGCAGAGGGAGCCCTCCATGGATATTCGGACACTGCTGAGATCGACCCGCGTGACGAGCCCACGAATGGCCCACTACGTGACTCTGCTGACTCTGGTCCCGGTCCTCGCCTCCTGCCTCTCGGGCTATCGCGGTTTCCCCGATGTCCAACCCGCGCCCCCCGACGCCAAGCGATCAGGAACGTTGTCGTATCAGATTCAGGATACCCCGTTTATGGATACCGGCGGCCGCGAGTCCCTTGAGGATGCGTTCCAATCGGCCGCGCCGTTCGCCAAAACCAAGAAACGCAGCGAAGCTCCCGAGCGCGGCGCGTACTGCCTCGTGCAAGTCGAGTGGCGGGCGCCCAGCCTGCCGGCCGTGGTCTTCGGATACATCTCCTTGTCGTTCTTGACGCTGCTCCCCGCGTGGAGCACGCAAGAAGGCTATATCATTCGCTACCAAGTCTTCGTCAATGGGAAAGAACAAGAAGTCTTCGAATACCCGGTGAAGCGAACCGTCGCGCTCTGGGCGGGGCTGTTGCCGTTGGTGTGGGTCAATTGGCTCACCCCGAGCCAGGGCGAAGCCTTCGAGGCGACGGCACGGCAGTTCTTTCACGATGCCGCGCCGATTTTTTCCAAAGTCGCCTCGCGGTAGACGGCGACCATTAGAGAAGGAGACACCGATGGGCTTTTGGAATCCCTGGAGCGACGAGAAACCGTTCACCCGCGACACGCGCACGATTCTGATCGTGAACAGCAAGGGCGGGAGCGGAAAAACGACGCTCGCGACCAATCTCGCCGGCTATTACGCCGACCGCGGCACGGCGGTCGCGCTGGCGGATTTCGATCCCCAGGGATCGAGTCTCGCGTGGCTCGCGGCCCGGCCCGATGATCGCGCGCCGATCTACGGCCTGGCCGCCTGGCAGGGCCTGCGCCGCGTGCCGGCGCGGATCGACACCGTGATCATGGATGTGGCCGCCGGGATGCGCGACGGCGCGTTGGCCCGCATGATGGTCCGCGCCCACACGATTATTGTCCCCGTCCTGCCGTCACCGATGGATATCCGAGCCGCCGCCGATTTCTTCTCCCACCTCGAACGCCTGCACGGGCGGGCCGACATCCGGGCCAAGCTGGCGGTCGTCGCCAACCGCGTGCGCGAGCAGACCTGCATCGCCGAGACGCTCTCTGCCTTCATGGCCACGCTCAAGCACCCCTTCGTCGCCGCCCTGCGCGACAGTCAACACTATATCGCCGCCGCCGAGCGGGGCCTCGGTCTTTTCGAGCTGGCCCCGTCAACTGTGGCTGAAGACCTCGAACAATGGCAGCCCCTGCTCACCTGGCTGAACGGCAAGCGCAGCCTGCCTAAAGCCGCGTAGAAGCATCACAAGGATGGGGACAGGGGGAATGCCGGAAACGGGTGGGATTCCGGCTTAGATTACTGCTTAGGCACCCTGCGTTTTTCGTAGTGCGTCCGGAAATCGTTGGTCACGCCGTAGACCAGGTTGGACACGAACTGCCCGTAACGATCTTCGGGCAGGCTCAGACTGAACGACACGATGTGTCCCGACTGTTTATCCACGTTGGCCACCGGCCATTGTCCCCACCGCGTCTGGGTCCAGATCGTCGCTCCGGTGAGGGTCTCCCACTGTTTCGAGATCATGGACACCTTCACCATCGCCGAGGCGTTGACTGACGAGAGCCATACGAACACCGAAGCTCAACATAGTTACGGGTCGGTACTCTGTCAACGACACGCTGGAACGTGCTTGGAATGCTGCTCTTTCTACACGCCAGTCCGAGCCATCGGGTGGAGCCTGTCCAGGAAT
>JBDSOK010000259.1:0-5694 GCA_039914845.1 Nitrospiria bacterium
AAGCCTTTTCTACAATGGCGGCCTTAACGCTCCGGATCCCCGACCCCGTCATCGTCGCGCCCTTCCCTAGGAGAGCCGTTCTATGTCCCAGCCGGAAATCGAATCGGTCCTGACCGAGCGCCGGGTGTTCAAACCCAAAGCGGCATTCAGCCGGGCGGCCCACGTCAAAAACCTCAAAGCGTACGAGGCCCTGGTCAAGCAGGCCGACAAGCACCCCGAAAAGTTTTGGGCGGAACTCGCCAAAGAACTCTTCTGGTTTAAGAAGTGGAAAAAGGTTCTGGAGTGGAAACCGCCGTTCGCCAAGTGGTTCGTCGGCGGGCAGATCAACGTCGCGGTCAACTGCCTGGATCGTCACCTCTATACCTGGCGCCGCAACAAAGCGGCGATCATCTGGGAGGGCGAGCCAGGAGACACGCGGACGTTGACCTATCAGGACCTGTATCGCGAGGTCTGCAAGTTCTCCGGCGCGCTGCGGCGCCTCGGGGTCGAGAAGGGGGACCGTGTGGCGATTTACATGCCGATGATCCCCGAACTCCCGATCGCCATGCTCGCCTGCGCCCGGATCGGCGCGACGCACAGCGTGGTCTTCGGCGGCTTCTCCGCCGAGGCGCTCAAAGACCGGATCAACGACGCGCAAGCCAAACTGGTCGTCACCGCCGACGGGGGCTTTCGCAAGGGAACGACCGTGCCGCTCAAGGAGCAGGTGGACCGCGCGCTTGAACACTGCCCGTCGGTGACCAAGGTGGTCGTCTGCCGCCGGAGTTGCTCGCCGGTGGTGATGAAGCCCGGACGCGACGCGTGGTGGGACGACGTGATGCGGGATGCGCCGATCCGGTGCGAGCCCGAACATCTGGATTCGGAACATCCCCTCTTCATCCTCTATACCAGCGGGACCACCGGCAAACCCAAAGGCATCGTCCATACCACCGCCGGCTATCTCTTGGGCGCCTACATCACCTCCAAGTGGGTATTCGATCTTAAGGACGACGACACCTATTGGTGCACCGCCGACATCGGCTGGGTGACCGGTCACAGCTACCTCGTCTACGGGCCCCTCGCCAACGGGGCCACCGTCGTGATGTACGAGGGCGCCCCCACCCATCCCCGGCCCGATCGCATCTGGTCGATGATCGACAAGTACCGCGTCACGATCTTCTACACCGCCCCGACCGCGATCCGCGCCTTGCTCAAACTCGGCGACGAATGGCCCAAGCGACACGAACTCAAAAGCCTCCGCCTGCTCGGCACGGTGGGCGAACCGATCAACCCCGAAGCGTGGATGTGGTATCACCAGGTCATCGGCAAAGGTCGCTGCCCGATCGTCGATACCTGGTGGCAAACCGAGACCGGCGCGATCATGATCACCCCCCTGCCGGGCGCCATCCCCACCAAGCCGGGCTCGGCCACCAAACCCTTCCCCGGAATTTCAGTCGATGTGGTCGGTAAAGACGGCAAACCCACCAAACCCAACGAGGGGGGCTATCTGGTCGTCACCCGACCCTGGCCGTCGATGCTGCGGACGATCTACGGCGATCCGGAACGCTATAAGAAACACTATTGGACCGAGATTCCCGGCGTGTATTTCACGGGCGATGGGGCGCGGCGCGACAAGGACGGCTATTTCTGGGTCATGGGCCGGGTCGACGACGTGATGAACGTGGCCGGCCACCGCCTCGGCTCGATGGAAGTGGAGAGCGCGTTGGTCAGTCATCCCGCGGTGGCCGAGGCCGCGGTGGTGGGGCGACCCGACCCGGTCAAGGGCACCGCGATCGCGGCGTTCGTCACCCTCGATCACATGCACAAGCCGTCCGACGCGCTGAAAGAAGAACTCCGCGCCCACGTGGTCAAAGAGATCGGCGCGTTGGCCCGCCCAGACGATCTGCGCTTTACCGAGAACCTGCCCAAGACCCGCAGCGGGAAAATCATGCGCCGGCTGCTGCGCGATATCGCCGCCGGCAAGGAGACCCTCGGCGACGTCACCACCCTGGAAGACCTCGCGGTGCTGGCAAAACTCCGGCAGGATGAAGAGTAGGCACTGTGATTCGTGACGAGTTGCCCGTTGTTCGTCACAAATAACTAATAACCCACAACGCCCCTTGACCTTGAACCACACCCGGCATTTGTTTATGATGACCCCACGATGACGATTGCGATCGCCAGCGACCATGCCGGAGTCGGGCTCAAACGCCGGATCGTCGAGCTCCTCGACTCGTTGCGGATCCCTTATGACGATATGGGAACCTCCGGCGCCGACCCGGTCGACTATCCCGATTATGGCGCCAAGGTGGCCGAGGCGGTGTCGCAAAAGAAAACCGACCGCGGGATCCTGGTCTGCGGCTCCGGCGTCGGCATGTCGATCGTCGCCAATAAATTCCCCGGCGTGCGGGCCGCGCTGTGCACGGACTCCCAAATCGCCCACACGAGCCGCGCGCATAACGACGCCAACGTGCTCGTGCTGGGAGAGCGGGTCTTGGACTCCGACCGGGGACTGGACATCGTCAAAACCTGGCTTGACACCCCCTTCGACGGCGGCCGCCACGCGCGCCGGGTTCAGAAAATCGAAGACATCGAACGCCGCGTCTATTCCGATCATCCCGAGACCGCCATGAGCGCCCTAGCCATCGTCGATCCTGAAATCGCCTCCGCCATCCGCGAAGAGGCCCGCCGCGAGGAGGAGAAGATCGTCCTCATCGCCTCGGAAAACTACGTCAGCCGCGCCGTGCTGGAAGCGCAAGGGTCGGTCCTGACCAACAAGTACGCGGAGGGCTATCCCGGCAAACGGTACTACGGGGGCTGTGAGTTCGTGGACCGCGCCGAGACGCTGGCCATCGAACGGGCGAAGACCATCTTCGGGGCCGACCACGCCAACGTCCAACCCCATTCCGGCTCGCAGGCCAATATGGCGGTGTACCTGGCGATGCTCAAACCCGGCGACGTGGTGATGGGCATGAACCTGGCGCACGGGGGACATCTGACCCACGGTAGTCCGGTCAATTTCTCGGGCCTGCTCTTTCGCATCGTCTCCTACGGCGTCACACAGGAAACCGGTCGGATCGACGACGACGAGGTCGAACGCCTGGCGCGCGAGCACCGGCCCAAGCTCATCATCGTAGGCGGCAGCGCGTACGCCCGGGTGATCGACTTCAAGCGTTTCCGCGCGACCGCGGATGCGGTGGGCGCGCTGCTCATGGCCGACATCGCCCACCCCGCGGGACTCATCGCGGCGGGCATTCATCCCAGCCCCGTGCCCTACGCCGACTTCGTCACCACCACCACACACAAGACCCTGCGCGGACCGCGCGGGGGCATGGTGCTCTGTAAAGCCGCGCACGCCAAGGCCATCGACAAGATTCTTTTCCCCGGCATCCAAGGCGGACCGTTGATGCACGTCATCGCCGCCAAGGCGGTGGCGTTCAAGGAAGCGATGTCGCCCGACTTCGTCGCCTACCAGCGTCAGGTCGTGGAGAACGCGCGCGTCCTGGCGGCGTCGCTTCAGACCCGCGGCTACCATATCGTGACCGGCGGCACCGACACCCATCTCTTCCTCGTCGACTTACGTGCGAAGGGCGTGACGGGCAAAGAAGCCGAGACCGCCCTCGACGCCGCGGGCATCACGCTCAACAAGAACGCCGTGCCGTTCGACGATAAGCCGCCGGCGGTCACGAGCGGCATGCGGATCGGGACGCCCAGCGTGACGACTCGCGGGATGGGAACGGCCGAGATGGAGCGGATCGCCGGCCTGATCGACCGGGTCCTGATCAAGCGCGGCGACCCCGCGGTCATCGCCGAAACCGCCGAAGAGGTCCGCCGCCTGTGCGAACGCTTCCCCGTCTACCGCAAGCCCTGACCCCCCCGCGTTCGCCATACGGCGTCGCGTCCGTCGGACTGTATCAGTTTTTGTTCGGAGTCCATCCACGAGTTCAGACGTCGGAGCCTGTTCAGGAATGGCCGGATGCAAGGCGGAGAGAGAACCGGAGCGGAGCGTACTGTTTCGTACGTGAGCACCGGAAGCGCAGCGACAACGCCGCAGACGGCCGTTCATGGACAGGCGCGTAGAGGCCCATGCGCTGTCCGTTCTGCACCCATACCGAAGACAAAGTCGTCGACTCCCGCGTCAGCCGCGAAGGCCTGGTCATCCGTCGGCGCCGTGAGTGCCTCGGCTGTCATCGCCGGTACACGACGTATGAGCGCGTCGAAGAGGTGCTCCCGCAGGTCGTCAAAAAAGACGGGCGGCGCGAGCCGTTCGATCGGGTCAAGATCCTCCTCGGGTTGAAGAAAGCCTGCGAAAAACGCCCGGTGGGCGTTTCGACACTGGAGGAAATCGTCGATCGGGTGGAGAAAAAACTCCAGGAGATGGGCGAGCCCGAAGTCTCCAGTCGGGCGATCGGAGAAGAAGCCATGGCTCAACTCCATCGCATCGATCAAGTGGCCTATGTGCGCTTCGCCTCCGTGTATCGGGAATTTAAAGATGCCGGCCAATTCATGGATGAACTGGCCCATCTGCTGAACGCCGAACGGCGCCACGACGAAAGGTCGGACCCCTGAGCCGGTTGCCCGCCTCCCCGTCTAGCGTGACGCTAGATAGTTGCTTCGCGTCTAGCGTGACGCTAGATAGTTGCTTCGCGACCGCGGCGCAACGCCGATTGCCGCAGACCGTCGCGGACCCGCTCGCGTCACCACGCCGTCGCGTGCCGATGCCCCGCGCCCGCCGCGTGCCCAAAGACCGGATGATCCGCGTCGCGATTATCGGAGCCGGCCGCGGCGGAACCTCGTTGATTCAGATTCTGCATGACGATCCGCTGGTCACGATCGTGGGGGTCGCCGATCTCGATCGACAGGCCGAGGGAATCCAACTCGCCCGCCGGCTCAAAATTCCCACCACGACCGACTATCGCCGCCTGCTGCGCCTCCCCAAGGTCGATACGGTGATCGACGTCACCGGCAATCACCAGGTCGCCCAAGCCCTGCTCGGACTCGACCGCCCGCACATCACGGTGGTCGGAGGTCCCGGGGCCAAGTTCATGTGGCAGTTGATCGAGGAGCGGATTCGCAGCAAAAACGTGCTGGAACGGCATCTGCACGAATACCAGGCCCTCTACCGTCTCTATATGAAGGAAGTCCGGCACGCGATCAGTGAAGAACGGACGCGTATCGCGCTGGATATTCACGATGGGCTGGTCCAGACCATGGCGGGATTGAGCTACAAGCTCGACCTCTGCCGCGAGTTTTTGGCCAAGGAGGACCCAGCCCGCTGCGGGCGGACGTTGCGCCAAACCCAGGATCTGCTCAAGAGCGCGATCGAGGAGGCCCGGCAAGTGGTCTTCAATCTCAAGCCGCTCCATTTCGAGCGGCTCGAGCTGCACACCGCGCTCAAACACTACCTGAAGACGTATGCCAAGCAGTACCGGATCGCCACCACGGTCACCCTCAAGGGCAGCGAACGGGGCCTCTATCCCAAAACCAAGATTTTCCTCTTCCGGATCGTTCAGGAAGCGCTCTCCAACGTGCAGAAACACGCCGGCGCGTCCGCGGTGGACGTGGAGGTCTGCATCGAAAAATCCATTTTGACCGCCACGATCCGGGACAACGGCCAGGGGTTCGATCTGCCCGAAGTCTCCCAGAATCCCGAGAAGTGGGCCTCGTTAGGATTGAAGGGCATGACCGAACGCGCACGCCTGATGGGCGGCCGCGCGC
>JBDSOK010000317.1:0-2728 GCA_039914845.1 Nitrospiria bacterium
CCCGATTTCGTGGACACAAGGTTACGAGACACGCTGCACCTCCCGATCAGAAAACGACCGCCCGGGTTCTCCGGCTGCTCGGCAAACGATCCGCGGCGTGACCGCCGTTCCGCGGCTGTTTCTCGACGCGTGTCTGTTTGTCGCCGCGGCGGGGTCCCGCACCGGCGGGTCCGCGCTGGTTAGGAACTTTCCAGGCGGAAGCTCGTTGAGGCCATGGTCACCCAACGGATCTTGCAAGGAGCCGAGCGGAACGCTCTCGCCACGATGGGCCGTGAGGCCCTCGCGCAGTTCTCTCACCATATCGCCGACGCGCACCTGCGCGTTGTGAAAGCGCCGAGCACGGCGCAGCTTCGATCCGTCAGCTCGCTCATCGATCCCAAAGACGTTCATGTGCCGGCGTCGGCCATTGCCGGCCGCGCGACGAGCCTCCTCACGCTCGATCGAAAACATGTCATGACCTCGACACTCCGCAGAGCCGATCTCGGTCTGGTCATTCAGACGCCTGGAGAATTCCTTTAAGGATGGACGCCTCGTTGAGATCTGATCGAGTATGCGCGTCGTGATGGGGCCGATCAGTCAGCGTTCCGACGGATCTCTTGTGTCGCTCGTCCGCCTTGCAAGCCCCTGGGCAAGTTGTTATAGTGGCCCGCGAATCCGAGGCCCGGCCCCATGGTGAAAGCGAAATCGACGGCACGTCCCAAGGCCACATCGCGAGCCAAGCCTCGCGGGTCATCCGGGGCGAAAACGGTCGCCAAGCGGGCGGCCAAGACCGTCCCGGCCAAGCGCCGCGCGGTTGTTCCGCGAGCCGCACGCGCCGCGCCGCGGCCCAAGGCGGTCGCTAAGGCCAACGGCATCGAGCGGCGCATCGCCGAGCGCTCGCCAATGATGGTCCTGGAGATCAAGGGGAAATACTACGATAAGATTTTCGTGGGCTATGCCGAGAACATCAGCCGCAGCGGGCTGTTCTTCTCCGCCGCCAATCCCCCGGCGGTCGGCGCCACGTTTCCGGTCGAATTCGTCCTGCCCGATAATCGCACCACCGTCCAATGCACGTGCCGCGTCGTGTGGCAGCACCGGTATACGACGACCGGGCGCCCGTCGGTGGGCGTCGGGGTCGAATTCGTGGATTTGGACCAGGCCAAACGCAGCTTGATCGATCAATGGGTCAAACGGAAAACGCCGCTCCCGGCCCGAGCCGCCACGCGGACTTCGCGAGCCGCGGCCAAGCGCGAGGACTGACCGCTCCCGTCGGGTTCGTCCGAAGGATCGGACGCCGAGTGGTTGGACCCGCGCTCTGGATCGGCGTGGGCGCGCTGCTGGCGGCGGGGTGGACCCATGTCCCCTGGTCGGCGCCGGCTGCCGCCGTCGAAGAGGTGTTGGTCACGCGTGTGATCGACGGGGACACCATCGAATTGCAAGGCGGCGAACGGGTGCGCTACGTGGGGGTCGATACGCCCGAACTCTATCGCCGGTCCGGCGCCGACTGGATTTACGAACCCGAGCCGCTCGCCGAGGAAGCGACGGCCTTCAACCGGGATGCGGTTGAGGGGCGCTCCGTGCGCTTGGAATTCGACCACGAGCCTCGCGACCGTTTCCACCGCCGTCTCGCGTACGTCTATCAAGCGGATCGTTTCATCAACGCGGAGTTGGTTCGTGTGGGATTGGCCCATACCCTGACGATTCCCCCCAATACCCGCCACGCCGACCTGTTCCGTCGCCTGGAGCGCGAGGCCCGCTCGACGCATCGCGGTCTCTGGGCCCGGACACGAGCCGAACCATGAAGGCGCCTGAAACACGGGCCGGCGTGGCGCGCGATCCGCAGCGCGCGCGGCCGGTCCAGGGTTCGGCGGCGCAACGCGGATTTACGTTGATCGAGATCATGATCGTGATGACGATCATGGGGATTCTCATCACGATCGCCGAGCCGTCGTATCGGGTGCAGACGATCAAAGCCCGTGAAGCCGCGCTGAAGAAAGACCTGTTCGTGGTGCGCGACGTGATCGATCAATACGCCGCGGACCACGCGGAGTATCCCCCGTCGCTCGCGGAGCTGGTGGAGAAACAGTATCTGCGAAGCCTGCCCGTCGATCCGTTCACCCGCTCGGCCGACACCTGGGTTGAGGTGCGGGAGGAGCGCCCCGAGAGCGGCGAAGCCGCGGGGGTGTTCGACGTCCACAGCGGCAGCGACCTGGTCGCCCTTGATGGCACGACCTACAACTCCTGGTAGCCGGCCTGCGTTTCCGGAGCAACGCGCCACGCGGCGCCGTTCGGGCGGTTTGCTGCACCACCCGAGAGGAAGAACGAGATTAGGATGTGCGCCCTTGGCGCAGGGCGGGTTTTCCTATCTCTTTGCGTTGTTCGCGATCGTGTTGGTTGGATTGAGCGTCATGGGCGCCAATACCCAGTGGAAGACGATCATGCAGCGCGAACGCGAGGCCGAGTTGCTGTTTCGAGGCGATCAGTATCGGCGGGCCATCGAAGCCTATGTCAAGGCGGTCGGGGTGGCGCAATATCCTCTCCGTGTCGAGGATTTGCTCAAGGATCCCCGAACCTCGAAACGCCTCTTGCGGGTGGCCTATACGGATCCGATGACCGGCGGAGCCTTTACCCTGGTCCGCTGCCGCGATCGCATCAAGGGGGTGGCCAGCTCCAGCCACGCCGCCACCATCAAGCGGGACAACTTCCCCCCCTCCTATCCCCAATTCAGCGCGGCGACGGCCTATCACGA
>JBDSOK010000321.1:0-4624 GCA_039914845.1 Nitrospiria bacterium
GATAACGGGCTCTTGCGAAAGGGCGAGGCCGACAAGGTGGTGCGGACGTTTCGCGCCACCATGCAGCTCAAGGTGCGGCGCGTCGATGCCTCCTCGCGCTTTCTGTCCAAGCTGAAGGGTGTGTCCGACCCGGAAGCCAAGCGCCGCATCATCGGTCGCGAGTTCATCCGGGTGTTCGAAGCCGAGTCGGCCAAGATCACGGGCGCGCGCTGGCTGGTGCAGGGGACGCTCTATCCGGACGTGATCGAGAGCGTTTCCGTGCGCGGGCCGTCCGCGACGATCAAAACGCATCATAACGTCGGCGGTCTGCCGTCGCGCATGAAATTTCGGCTCATCGAACCGCTCCGTGAATTATTCAAGGACGAGGTGCGCCTCTTGGGGGCCGAATTGGGCATGCCGGAGGAGATCCTGCAGCGCCAGCCGTTTCCAGGCCCGGGGCTGGCCGTCCGGGTGCTGGGTCCGATCACGCCGGACCGGCTGGCGATCCTCCGGGAGGCCGACGCCGTCGTGTTGGAAGAAATCAAACGGGCGGGACTGTATCGCAGCATCTGGCAAGCGTTTGCGGTGCTGCTGCCCGTTCGCAGCGTCGGGGTGATGGGCGATGAGCGGACCTACGATTACGCGGTAGCGATTCGCGCCGTCTCCAGCACCGACGGCATGACCGCGGAGTGGGTGAGGCTTCCCTATGAGGTCTTGGCCGCGATCTCCAATCGAATCGTCAATGAAGTCAAAGGCGTCAATCGAGTAGTCTACGACATTTCATCCAAGCCGCCCGGCACGATCGAGTGGGAGTAATAAAAAGGCCCGGGAGAGTGTGCCCGGGCCTTTCTGAATTGGGACGCAGAAGGGGTTAGACCTTCGTCACGTTTGCCGCTTGAAGTCCTTTCGGACCATTCACGATCTCAAATTCAACTTCTTGGCCTTCGTCCAAAGATTTGAATCCGTCACCTTGAATGGCTGAAAAGTGCACGAAGACATCGCTGCCTTCGTCTTGGGCGATAAACCCAAATCCTTTGCTGCTGTTGAACCACTTCACTTTTCCTTTTGCCATGCACGTCACCCCCCTTCGTCAAACTCGAGGACTACCTCGGGATATTGGGAGGGCTGCAGACGCAAAAAAACCGCAGGGCTCGGACACTCAAAGACCTCTGCGGTTCCTCTCCACTCACCTCTGCGACCACTCCGACTGAATACCTGACCACTTCTACCACGGTCCGCGGTCGAGTGTCAAGCCCCGGTGTCAAGCCGATGTGGAAATGTCCGGTTTCTGCCAAGATAGAAATGTCCGGTTAGGCGGCGGCGAGCCGACGCGCCGCCGCGGTATTGCCGCGCCTTCCGAAAACCCGTAGAATCAGTCCCATGAATTTCTGGTGGTCCGTCCTTCCCGCCGCGAGCGCCGTGTACGCCGCCGCGCTGGCCGTCGTGGTGTGTGCGCGCAAGCCCGGCGACCGGATACACCAGAGTTTTGGTCTCGGGATGTTGGCGTTCGCCGTGATGGAGGGCGGGCATTTCATGGCCGCCCTCCATCCGGAATCCGGGCGGTTCTGGGCGCAGATCGCGTTGGCCGGCCAAATTCTGCAACCCCTCCCGTGGCTGGCCTTCAGCGTCACCTTCGGTCGCGCCGACCCCGTTGAACATCTCCGCCGCTGGCGGGGAGGGCTGGCGGCCGTTGCCGCCGCCACGGTCGTGTTCCTCGGACTGATCGGCGCCGGTCGGTTCGTCACCGAAGACCTGATGTTTCAGCGCGCCGGGTTGTGGTTCAGCGTGTTTCTCCTCTTGACCTTCACCCTCGTCCTGACGAATTTCGAGCGCACCGTGCGGTCCGCCGATCGCAGTCAGCGCTGGCGGATGAAGTACTTCCTCCTCGGGATGTGTTCGATCATCGCGTTCATGATCTTCTGGATCAGCCAAGCCATCATGTTTTCCACGCCCCAGGCGTGGGTCTCGCCCGTGTTCTCCACCGTCATGCTGATCGGCTCGGCGCTGATGACCTTTGCCCTCGTCCGCTATCGCCTCTTCGACATCGATGTCTTTTTGTCCCGCTACGTGGTGTATCACTCGGTGACCGTCCTCTTCGTCGGGGCCTCCCTGGTCGGCGTGGCCCTGGCCACCCAGGCGGTCAAGGCCTTCGGCGGCGACGCGGGGACGTATTGGAGCGCGCTGATCGTCGTCATCAGCCTCATCGGGCTTGCCGCCGTGCTCCTGTCCGAAGACGTTCGTCGGCGGGCCAAGCGGTTCATCAATCGGCATTTCTTCAGCTACAAGTACGATTACCGCAAAGAATGGGTGGATCTGACCGAGCGCTTGAGTTCCCGGCCCACGGTGGAGGCCATCGTCCCGGCGCTTACGAGTATGATGTATGACACGTTTTGGATCCGCGACGTCCGATTGTGGCTGGCCGAGGAGGGCGAGCGGGACCTCTCGCCGATCGGCCCAGGCGAGACCCCGCCGATTCGCTGGGACCCGGCCGTGGTCGCCGTGCTCCGATCGCGTGATTATCCCGCCCTGCCTGATGCGCCGCCCCGGCACCCGCAGACGCTCGCGCTCGATGCGGCCGCGCGGGAGGCGCTCGCGGCGCACGGGATCCGGATCGTGGTGCCGCTGGTCATCCAGGACCGGCTCATCGGCATCCTCGGTCTGTCCGCTCCCTCCGGAGACGGCTCGCTCAATGAAGAGGATTTCGACCTCATGAAGACGGTCGGCAAACAGGCGGCCGCAAGCCTCATGAACGCGCAGTTGCTCCGCCGGTTGGTGAGCGCGAAGGAGATGGAGACCTTTCACGGCCTCTCGACGTTCCTCCTGCACGATTTGAAGAATTTCGTGTCGATGCTCTCGCTGCTCGTGGCGAACATGGATCGGAACTTCGACAATCCGGCGTTCCGCGAAGACGCGCTCAAGAGTCTGGCCCAGACGGTGGACAAGATGAAACGGCTGATGGAGCGGTTACGCGCGTTGGCGCAGCCGTCCGCGCCCGCGTTCGAGCCGGTGGATCTGAGTCAACTGGGTCGCGCCGTGCTCGCGGAACTCGGATCGACGTTGAAGGCCTCGGTCGTCGGGGAGTGGGGAGACGTGCCCCCCATCCGAGCCGATGCGGCGCAGCTCCGTCAGGTCCTGATCAACCTCGTGCTCAATGCGGAGGAAGCGGTGGAGGGTCGCGGAGACATTCGCGTCTCCACCCGCGTCGAGGACGGGATCGTGACCTGCGCCGTCTCGGACACCGGTTGCGGCATCTCGCCGGAGTTTCTCCAGACGCGGTTGTTTAAGCCGTTCGCCACCACCAAGAGCGGGGGATTCGGCATCGGATTGTTCCAGTGCAAGACGATCATCGAAGCCCACGGCGGTCGAGTGGCGGCGGAGAGTGGCGTGGGCAAGGGCAGCACGCTGTCGTTCGCAATCCCCGCGTTGACGGAGTCCGCATGAGCAAGCCCAAACTGCTGGTGGTCGACGACGAAGAGGCGATCCGCAACCAAATGAAGTGGGCGCTCAACGACGAGTACGAGGTGCTGCTGGCCGAAGACCGCGCCTCCGCGGTCTCTCTGATGAACGCGGAACACCCCGGCCTCGTGGCGCTGGACCTTGGTCTCCCGCCCGCCCCGCGCGACGCGGAGGAAGGGTTGAAGACCCTCAATGAATTGCTGGCGATCGACCGGTGCACGAAGGTGGTGGTGATCACCGGCAACCATGATCGGGCCAATGCGTTGCGCGCCGTGGAGCAGGGCGCGTTCGACTTTTTCTCCAAGCCGGCCGATCTGGAGGAGGTGCGCGTCGTGTTCAGGCGCGCCCGGCACCTTTCGCAGCTCGAAGGCGAGAACGAGGCGCTCCGCCGGCAACTGGCGGGCCAAGGATTCGAGGAGATCATCGGCGAGAGCGCGCCGATGCAGAAGATCTTCGCCACGATTCGCAAAGTGGCGACGACCGACGCGTCGGTTCTGGTGATGGGCGAGAGCGGCACGGGCAAAGAGCTGGTGGCCAAGGCGATCCACCGCGCGAGCGATCGCCGCGACGGACCCTTCATCGTGATCAACTGCGGCGCGATTCCCGACACGCTCCTGGAGAGCGAACTCTTCGGCCACGAGAAAGGCTCGTTCACGCACGCCGACGCGCGGCGTAAAGGCAAGTTCGAGTACGCCGACGGCGGCACGCTGTTTCTGGACGAGATCGGAGAACTGCCGCTGGGGTTGCAAGTGAAGCTCTTGCGGTTTCTCCAGGAACACCAGATCGAGCGCGTGGGCGGGCGCGAATTGATCGCGTTGAACGTGCGCGTCATTGCCGCCACCAATCGTGATTTGAAGCGCGACGTGGCGGAGAAGCGGTTTCGCGACGATCTGTATTACCGCCTGGGGGTGATTACCATCCGGCTCCCTCCGCTCCGCGAGCGCGACGACGACGTGCTCCTGCTGGCCAAGGCCTTTGTGCACCGATTCGGGCTGCACCACCGGAAAGACGTCACCGGATTGAGTCCCGGCGCGGGCAGCG
This sequence comes from Nitrospiria bacterium, assembly GCA_039914845.1. Lineage (GTDB taxonomy): Bacteria > Nitrospirota > Nitrospiria > 2-01-FULL-66-17 > 2-01-FULL-66-17 > 2-01-FULL-66-17. Next base: position 4,477 of record JBDSOK010000321.1, read on the forward strand.
CGATCCGCGCCTACCCGTGGCCCGGCAATGTCCGCGAGCTCGAACATCGCATCAAGCGGGCCGTCATCATGGCCGACCGCAAAGTGCTCTCGACGCAGGATCTGGAATTGGAGGACCCGGCCGGCGACACCCCGACGCGCCCGCTCCG
>JBDSOK010000034.1:0-3146 GCA_039914845.1 Nitrospiria bacterium
CGGCTGGAGTACTTACCGGTCACGATTACGAAATACCCACCGAAGGAACGGACCTACTAGTAGGTCCGACGCATCCGACTGGTCCGACTGCTCTTAGGCCTGCGGGTGGCGACGCAAGCGGAACCCCAAGGTCAACAGCTTCTCCAGCCTCGGCCCGGGACTTCGGGCCTGCGGGTGGCGACGCAAGCGAGGTGCGGAGGGGGTAGGATTCGAACCCACGTCCCTTTCGGGATACGGTTTTCAAGACCGTCGCCTTCGACCACTCGGCCACCCCTCCCATCCTTGCCACCTCGCTTATTTTCTTATCGCCCCGCCAGAGCCTGCCGGGCCTTCTGCTCCTCCGGGCTCCTCCCCAGCCACACCGTGACGTTCTCGCTCTGAAAGTGCGCCACCGCCACATCCAGCACCCCGTCGGCATTGAAATCCTCCGCCACGGCGGCGAAGGGACCGCGATCGGTTTGATAATCGAACGGCGGGAAACGAAACGTGCCGTCGCCGTTGCCGATCACGATCGAGAGACTGTGGCTGACGCTGTTGGTGACGGCCACGTCGAGATGCCGGTCGCGGTTGAAATCGCCGGGGGCGATGAACACCGGCCCGCTCTCGGCGCTGAAGCCTTTTCCCCCGTCGAAAGCGCCGTCGCCGCGACCCAAGAAGACCGTCAGGAGATTGCGGGGACCGTCGGTTTCCACCAGATCCGGCTTGCCGTCCTCGTTGAAATCGCCGAGAGCCAGAAAGATCGGGCGAATATGCTCGCCGTATTGGCCCGCGGGAGCGAATTTCCCGTGGCCGTCTCCTAAGAAGACGGCCAGATTGCCCTTCATCATGCCGCTGTTGGCCACCGCCAGATCGATGAGTCCGTCGCCGTTGAAGTCGGCGCCCGCCACGGCGGAAGGGGTATCGCCCGGATCGAACGCTTCGCCGTCATGAAACGCGCCCGTGCCGTCTCCGAGCAGAATCGCCATCCGATCGAACCGGAGGCAGACCGCCAGGTCTGCGAAGCCGTCGCGATTGAAATCGGCCGACATGATGGCGAGCGGCGACTGGCCCACCTCGCGATTGACGGCATCGTGGAACGTACCGTCGCCGTTGTTCTTCAGCACCGAGATCGAATTGCTGCCGTTGTTGGCCACGACGAGATCCGGCGCCCCGTCCTGCGTCACGTCCGTAATGACCAACGTGCGCGGCAACTCCCCGACGCGATAGCGGACCCGCTCGCGAAAACTCCCATCACCCTGGCCGATGAGGACGGAGACATTCTGGCCGTTGATATTGGCGCTCACCAAATCGGGGATGCGGTCCCGGTTCAAATCGGCCGCCGCCAGATAGGTGGGATTCTTGCCGACTTCGTAAGACGCGACCGGCCGGAACAGATCGGGGGTGGGCTCATGTCCCTTCCCGCGCTGGCAACCGGTCGTCGCGACCGCGAAAAGCAGAACTCCCAGTGCAACGGGCCCGGTTCGCATGGCGCGGATTATAGCAAAGTTCGGCCGACCCATTGCAAATCGATTGAATTTTTCCTACAATCGGGAGCTTTTCAAAGTATCCATCCTCGGCCCTGGGAAACGGGCCTCCGGGTGGCCCCGCAAGCGCGGAGGAGAGGTGGCCGAGCGGCTGAAGGCAACGGTTTGCTAAACCGTCGTAGGGGCAAAACCTCTACCCAGGGTTCAAATCCCTGCCTCTCCGCCATTTTTCGTGATAACGAATGCCTAACGTGATGCGACATCTAATACTTCTGCTAAGTCTGTCCGCGTTGGCGGCCTGCCAGCCGAGTTCCGCTCCCGGGACGACCGAGACCGGTTCTCCTGCGGGGCCGGGCCTGACGTCCCTTCCCTCCGATATTCCGAAAATCGAGGGCGGCGGAACGACCGTCCTGCCGGACAGCGTCAAGGGCAAGTGGACGGCCGTGCGGTTGGTCGTCGAAGACAAGACCGCCCACACCGTCAACGAGTACGTCGTGCCGTTGCGCAGTCGATGGGTGGTGCCCGGCACGCCGCTCACGGTGGAGGTGGGGGAGTTTCTTCCAGACTTCACCATTCAGGATTCGGTCTTCACGTCGGTCAGCCCCGACCCGGAAAATCCCGCGGTCAAGGTTCGCGTGTACGAGGCGGACCGGGCGCTCTTCGACGCCTGGCTGTTTTCGATGTATCCCTCGGTGCATCCCTTCACGCACCCGCGCTACGGCCTCCTCTTAAAAGAGGGTGTCGCCGCGTCCTAACACCCGCGCTCCCCGCCGGCCGGGGATGGCGTGAGGATGAACCGATAACGCATACGACGCGCCCATAGCTCAGCTGGATAGAGCGCCGGACTACGAATCCGTAGGTCGGGGGTTCAAATCCCTCTGGGCGCGCCATTTTTTCTTTCCCCGCCGGAGCCGCGAGACCCGTTGAATTGACATTCCGCTCGGGCAATTTTTATAATAGCGGTTCCGAACCCGCCGCCCCGTTCCCCCTCCGGCGCGCGTTCGTTCCACGGAGCCGATGATGGCCGAACAAGACAGCTTGATTCCTCTCGTCAAACACACCATCGCCGTCAGCAGCGGGAAAGGCGGGGTGGGCAAGACGACGGTGAGCGTCAACCTCGCGGTGGCGCTGGCGCAGAGCGGATGGCAGGTCGGCTTGCTCGATTGCGACGTCTACGGCCCCAACGTGCCCCTCATGATGGGTATCAAACAACCCGACCTGGGCGGCGGCCAAGGCCAGAAATTGATTCCGCCGCAACGGTACGGGGTCAAGTTGATGTCGATCGGCTTCTTCGTTTCCGACGACAGTCCGGTCGTGTGGCGCGGGCCGATGATCAACTCGGCCATCCAGCAATTTTTGCGCGACGTCGAATGGGGCGCGCTGGATTACCTGGTGGTGGACCTGCCCCCCGGAACCGGTGACGCCCAGCTCTCACTCGCGCAATTGGTGCCCTTGACCGGAGCGGTGATCGTGACCACCCCCCAGGAAGTCTCGCTCCTCGACTCCCGGAAGGGATTGGCGATGTTCCAGAAGGTCCATGTGCCGGTGCTGGGCATCATCGAGAATATGAGCCTGTTCGTCTGCCCCCATTGCCGCGAGCGCACCGATATCTTCTCCCACGGCGGCGGCCGCACCGCGGCTGAAAAGCTGGGCGTGCCGTTCCTGGGCGAAATTCCCATCGAT
>JBDSOK010000036.1:0-14022 GCA_039914845.1 Nitrospiria bacterium
CGGGCGCGCCGCCTCTTTCCGCCTTGCATCCGGCCATTCCTGAACCGGCTCTCGGCCGGTCCAGGAGAGGGCATCTCGGAAGGCAACATTCTTCCGTCACGCTAGAGCGGCGTTGTCGCTGCGCATCCGGTCCTCACGTACGAACCAGTACGAACCAGTACGCTCCGGTCCGGGCTCGCTCCGCCTTGCATCTGCCCCCTCCTGAACCGGCTCTCGGCCTCGCCCCCTCCCCTGCTTTTTGATTCCCTCCCCCTTGACGGGGGAGGGCTAGGGTGGGGGTGGGGTTTTAGCCTCTTGTTTCTTTTTTCTTTCCTCTTGTTTCCCTCAGCCTTTTGGCCCAGCCGGGCTTCACCACTTGCTTCACGCGGCTGATCACTAGGGCGTCTTCGGGGACATCGGCGGTGACCGTCGCGCCGGCGGCGATGATTGCGCCCTTGCCGACGCGCACGGGCGCCACGAATTGCGTGTCGCTGCCGACGAAGACGCCGTCCTCGATCACGGTGCGGTGCTTGTGCTCGCCGTCGTAATTACACGTAATGGTCCCCGCGCCGATGTTGACGTCCGCGCCGATCGTCGCGTCTCCGAGGTAGGTCAAGTGATTGGCCTTCGAGCCCGCGCCCAACTCGGCTTTTTTCAGTTCGACGAAATTGCCGACTTTGGACTTCTTCCGCAACACGGTGTCGGGCCGCAGATGGGCGAACGGTCCGACCGAGGCGCCGTCCTCGATCACGGCGCGGTCAATCACGCAGTGATCCTTGATCTCCACGCCCTCGCCCAATCGACTGGAGATGATGTGGCTGCCAGCACCGATGACGCAAGCCGCGCCGATCTCGGTCGCCCCTTCCAACCACACGCCGGGCGCCAGGACGGTATCGGAGCCGATCGTGACGCCCGTATCGATCAAGACTCGGGCGGGATCCAGCATCGTGACACCCTGGGCCATCCACTGCTGCCGGACGCGCTCGCGGACGATCGCCTCCACCCGGGCGAGATCTCCGCGGGAGTTGATGCCGATCACCTCCTCCGCATCGACCGCCTCCGCGCACACCAGCCGCCCCTGGGCCACCGCGATGCCGATCACATCGGTCAAATAGTATTCACCCTGCGCGTTGTCGGCCTTGAGGAGCGTGAGCGCCGCGGCCAGATACGACGACTCGATCGCATAGATCCCCGCGTTGACCTCCGAAATCGCGCGGTGCTCCGGGGCGGCGTCGCGCTCTTCCACCACCGCCGTCACCGCGTCCCCCGCCCCGCGGACGACCCGGCCGTAGCCGCCGGGGTCGGGGATGCGGGTGGTCGCCAGGGTCAGCGCCGCCCCCGAGCGCTCATGCCCGGCGAGAAGCCGGGCGACGGTCTCGGCGCTCAAGAGCGGGGTATCCCCGCTGAGAATAACCGCGGTGCCCCGAAACGCGGAGAGCGCCGCCATGGCGCACCGCACCGCGTCGCCCGTTCCGCGCGGCGGGTCCTGACGCGCGACCGCGGCGCGGCCCGCAAGAAACGCCTCGACCGCCTCGGCCCGATGACCGACCACCACCACGGTCTGAACCGGCGCCAGGGCCTCGGCAGTCCGCAAGACGTACTCCAGCATCGGCCGTCCGCCCACCGAATGCAGGACTTTCGGCGTGTGCGATTTCATGCGCTTCCCCCGGCCCGCCGCCAGGATGATCACCGCCGGAGCCGTCATGCGGGGCCGCCTGCGACCGGCTCGGGATCGCCGGCGCCGGCAGGCGTATACATGCCGCCCGAAATGATCATTTTCATCCCGTCCTCGACACTCATCGACAAGGGGATGATCTCGTTCTCGGGCACGAAGAGAAAGTACCCCGATGTGGGATTCGGGGTCGTGGGCACGTACACGTTGATCAGTCGTTCGGTCGTGATCTGCTGCACCTCACCCCTGGTCACGCCGGTGACGAACGCAATCGAATAGTGGCCCTTGCGGGGAAATTCGATGAGCACCACCCGGTTGAACTGGTCCCGGTTCTGAATCGACAACGTATCCACGACCGATTTGATGACCTGATAGACGGTTTTGACCACCGGCACCCGGGCCAGCACATTTTCCCACACCTGAAGAAGCTTGCGCCCGAAGATATTGGTGGCCAGCATGCCCACCCCCAAGAGGAGCACGACCAGCACCACGATGCCCAACCCGGGCATGTAAAAGGTCGTATAGGTGCGGAGCAGATTCCCCAGCAACCCATCCAGGGACACGAACAGGGCCTTCAGAATCAGGTAGGTGCCCCATAGCGGAGTCACCACCAGAAGCCCTGCAACCAGGTACCGCTTGAATTGACCCCGGATATCCATCGCCCCCCGACGCAACGGAGCCCGGTCAATCGACCAGGCCCGAGGATAAGCGCCACTCTACTAAGTTTTTCAAGACGATGCAAGAAATTTTGCTGGTCCGGCGCCCCACGGATTCGGATTGCCTTTTGATTCGCCCCCCGGTACAATCGCCGCGTGTCGCATCCCGTCTTCTCCGTCCCCCGCCTTCCCGCCAGGTCGTGGCTGCTGCCCCTTGGATTGACCGTCGCCCTGTTGCTGACGGCCTGTCATGATCCCCGCGATCGTTCGCCGTTCTCCGGCAAGTCGCCCGCGACGACGGACTCGGTACCGGCGCGGGTGTTCAACCGATGATCGTCCTCGAGTTGGCCTGCTTCGGTCTTCGCAATCTGCGCCAGGTGACGAAGCTGGCCCTCAAGCCAGGCGTCAACGTGATCCATGGACGGACGGGCGCGGGAAAGACGACCCTCTTTGAATGTCTTCGCGTGCTCTTGCTGGGATCGAGTCCCGGCCTGCTGGCCTCCGGCAGCCACGGCGCCGCCCAGGGGGCGGTCACCCTCAAACTGCGAAGCGGAACCATCTACCGGGTCGCCCGCGATTTTGCGAAAGAGACGTTCCACCTGCTGCGATGGGACGCCGCGGGCAAGGCGTTCGTGTCGGAATCGACCGACCCGGGCATCATCGAGCGACTCTGGCAACCCGAGTGCGACGGTCTCCCGCTGGAAGTCCTCCGGACCCACATCGCATGGACTCCCGGGTGGATACCGGACACACCGTCCACCGGCGAGGCCCTCCCCGATTTCACCGGCGCCTCCGCGCCGGCCGACCACGCGTTGACGCCAGAGGAGCGCGCCGCCAAAGTGTCGCGGCTCGCGGAATTGACCGGCGCGCTGGCGGGTGCGGAGCAGACCTCGCATTCGATCGAGGAGCGGACGGAGGCTCGGGGCCGCGAGGTCCAGGCCCGCAATCGCTTGGCGGCGCTCGACGCGTTGCGCGCTCGACGCCGGGCTTCGGCCGAGCGCGGCCATGAGATGGCGCCGTTGCTCGGAGGACCTCAGGATCTCGACGGCCAACTGGACGGCTACGCCAAAGCGCTCGCCGCCGCGCACGAGGAACGCGAGGCCTCGGAAGAGGAACTCGCCCAAATCGGGATCGAGTTGGACGTGCCGACCCGACCGATCTGGCAGGCCCCGCTGTTCTGGGCCGGGGCGGTCGGGACGGGGGTCTCGTTCCTGGCCGCGGTCTTCGTCCCCCTGACCGGAGGGTTTCAGCACCTGTATTTGGCCGGACTGGCGGCGGGCTTCGGCTTGCTGATCGCCTCGGTTGCGCTCGATTTTCGCGGCATGGGGCGGCGAAAAGCGCTGGACACGCGACGGACCGAGTTGACGCGGAAGATGTCGCGCGCCGACGACCGCCTGAAGAAAACCTACGCGGCGCCGGTCGCGCTCATGACCCAAACCAAATGCCCCGACGTGGAGACCCTCAAAACCAAGCGCCGCGCGGCGAGGGAGTGGGCCGCCGAAGAGGAACGCCTAGAGCGCGAAGAAGCGGCGATCCTGGGCGGCACCACCCGCGAGGCGCTTGAAACCGATTGGCAGGCCATCAAAATCCGGGCCGAGACGTTGACGCAGCATGCCGCCGACGAGGTGGATCTGGAGAGTCTGCAAGACGCGATCGGCGCCTTGACGCGGGAATTGCAAAGCGCCGCTCCCCCCCGGCACGCGCCCGATTTGCCCGCAGCCGGCGGCGCGCCGGTCGATCCGCTCGCTGCTCATGGCGCGGACATCAACGCCTGCCTCCTTCGCCTCTCGGAAGAACGCCTGGAAGCCGTCTCAGTGCGTGCCGGGACGGTGGCGGTCCGACGCCGCGGGGCGACCACGGACTCGACGCTCGACCACCTCAGCACCGGCGAGTCGGTCCTGGCGCGCACGGCCATCGTTCTGGGCGCGTGGGCCGCACGGCGCGCGGGGCTTGGGCTGCCGTTGCTCCTCGATGATCCCTTGAGTCCGCTCGATCTCCGGAGCCGGAAGGTTCTCCTGGACACCATGACCGGCGTAGCGGGCGACCGCCAAATCCTGCTCTTTGCCAACGATCCGCTCCCCGAGATGCCCGGCGTGACCCAAATTCCCCTGGCGATCTCATGATCGACCCGACTCCCGAACGCCCCATGGGACCCGGACGCCTGATCACGTTGGACGGCGTGGAGGGAAGCGGCAAATCCACCCAACTCGCCTCGCTGGAACGCGCGCTGTCGGCGCGCGGCGTGCCGGTGCTGACGACCCGCGAACCGGGCGGCACCCCGTTGGGCGAGGCCTTGCGGCGCCTGGTGCTGGATCCGGCCTACACCGGCATGTCGGCGCGCGCCGAACTTCTGGTCTATCTGGCCAGTCGCGCGGAGCACGTGGAGCGCATCATTCGCCCGGCCCTGGCCTCCGGCGCCATCGTCCTCTGCGATCGCTTCTCCGAAGCCACTTTGGCCTATCAGGCCTACGGCCGCGGCTTGCCGTTGGATGAAGTGGAGCGCGTGATCGACGTGGCCGTCGAGGGACTCCGGCCCGATCTCGTGCTGGTCCTGGATCTTCCCGTCGAAGAGGGCTTGCAACGCATCGCCCGGCGCGCCGCGACCAATCGGCTCGATCGCGAGTCCGTGCGGTTTCATCAACGGGTCCGCGACGGCTATCTGGCGCTCGCGGCCCGCGAACCGGCCCGCATCCGCGTGTTCGACGCGCGCCGCCCGATCGAAGACCTGCACCGCGAAATCCTCGATGTGGTGGAACCCGTGTGCCGCCGAATGGCGGCGGACAGCCTGTCGTGACCGCGCCGCCGCTGGAACCGGGCTTTGCCGGCGTGGTCGGGCACCGGGACGTCATCGCCCGTCTCCGGGCGGCGCTGGCGCGCGATCGCCTGGCCGGATCGTATCTCCTGGCCGGCGAGGACGGGATCGGCAAGCGGACGGTGGCCGAGGCGTGGATCCGCGTGATCCAATGCCGGACGCCGGTCGGCTCGCCGTCGGAGATCGACGCCTGCGGCGCGTGCGCGTCATGCCGGTATCACCGCTCGGGGAGCCATCCCGATGTGGTCTGTCTCGCTCCCGAGGATTCCACGGTGGTCACCGTCGATCAAATTCGCGAGATGCAGGCGGCGCTGCCCTACCCGCCGCTTGAGGGCGCGCGGCGGGTGGTGTTGGTGCCCGATGCCTTGCGGCTCAACCCGGGGGCAAGCAACGCGCTGCTGAAAGTCTTGGAGGAACCGCCGCCCCACGCGCTCTTCCTCCTGCTCGCCGCGCAACGCGAGCGGTTACTCCCCACGATTCTCTCGCGCTGCCAAGTCATTCGCTGCGCCCCGCCCGGGCACGAAGCGGTGATGGATCATTTGATCCGCGTCCGCGGTCTGTCTCCCGAGCAGGCCCGGCGGCTATTCATCCACGCGCAGGGACGGATCGGTCCCGCCCTGACCGCGATCGACGCGGAGCCCGGGGACGATTCGGGTTTCGAAACGATCGGCGCGCCGGCCACCATCGCCGAGATCGCCCGGGTGATGGACGTCGCCGAACGCGTCGGGAAAGACCAACAAGCCCTGCGTGCGCTTTTGGCCTGGGTCGTGCTCTGGTTGCGCGACGTGCTGGCCTGGCAGGCGACCGGAGAGTCTCGGCACCTCTTGCACCCCGATCGCCGCGAGGACCTGGCGTGGTGGGCCGAGCGGCTCTCGCCGGAGGATGTGCTCGACCTGGGCGCGGGCCTTCAACGCGTCTGGGCATCGCTTCACCGCAATCTCAACCCGCAACTGGTCGCCGAAGTGGTCTTGTTGCAGCTTTCGATCCGCGTCAAGGCGCCACGCGCTCGGCGACGGGAGACGTCATGAAATACAGCGTCGGTCTGAAACTCTGGGATAAGGGCAAGCTCACCTATTACAATCCGACCGACTTCGATTTGGAGCGCGAGGACTGGGCGCTGGTCAAGACCGATCAACTCACCCCCGCCAGGGTCTGGTTGCCGTCGCGGCCGTTGCTGCCGATGCTGACGGCTCCCGCGCTGCGCCCCATCGTGCGCAAAGCCACCCCCAAAGACCTCGAACGGATCAGCGAATGCCTCCGGCAGGAACGGGCCGTCCGCGAGGCCTGCCGCGCCGCCATCGAGACGCAGCGCCTCCAGATGCGTTTGTCCGACGTCGAGGTGCTCTTCGATCGCAGTAAAATTCTGGTCGTGTTCACGGCCGAACAGCGCGTGGATTTTCGGGTCCTGGTCAAGGATCTCGCCGGGCAATTCCGAACCCGCATCGAGATGAAGCAGATCGGCGTCCGCGATGAAGCGGGCATCCTCGGCGGCGTCGGCTCGTGCGGTCTGCAACTCTGCTGCTCGCTGTTTCTCACGAGGTTCCACCCGATCACGACGAAAATGGTCAAGGCTCAGAACCTGCCGGTCAACAACTCCCAACTGTTGGGCGCGTGCGGGCGCCTGAAGTGCTGTCTGGCGTACGAGTACGAAGCCCCCCCACCGAAGGCCAAGCTGGTTCAGCTCCAGCTATGAATGGGAGAATCGTCGTGAGGCGTTGTTCGTTGTTCGTTGGTCGTTATCCTTGGCGTCCGAATCACCAACAACGAACAACGATCAACCACTAACATGCCTTCCTACTACATCACGACGCCGATTTACTACGTCAACGACGTGCCCCACATCGGCCACGCCTACACGACGATCGCCGCCGACGTGCTGGCCCGGTATCATCGCCTGCGGGGCGACGAGGTCTTTTTTCTCACCGGCACCGACGAGCATGGCCAGAAAGTTCAGCAGGCCGCGGCCAAACGCGGGGTCTCCCCTCAGCGGCACGTCGACGAATTGGTCGTCCGCTTCCAGGCGCTCTGGTCCCGGCTCGACATCTCCAACGACGAGTTCGTGCGCACGACGCAGGCGCGGCACACCGCCGTCGTGCAAGCGGTTCTGCAACGGCTGCAGGAACGCGGCGAGCTGGAGCAGCGCAGCTACGAAGGATGGTACTGCCTGCCGGACGAGCGCTTCTGGAGCGATGACGAGGTGCACGACGGCGCGTGCCCCGACTGCGGCCGGCCGGTGGAGCGCCTCTCGGAGCAGAATTACTTTTTCAGGATGAGCCGGTACCGGGATCGGCTCATCGCCCACATCGCCTCGCATCCGGATTTCATCCGTCCCGAGAGCCGGCGCAACGAGGTCCTGGGATTTCTCAATCAATCCCTGGGCGATCTCTGCATTTCCCGCCCCAAATCTCGCCTGCCGTGGGGCGTGCCCTTTCCGTTCGACGACGGCTATGTCACCTACGTCTGGGTGGACGCGCTGGTCAACTACATCTCCATGGTGGGATACGGGACCGACGACGCCCGCTTCGCCCGGTACTGGCCCGCCGACGTCCACCTGGTCGGCAAGGACATTCTGACGACCCACGCGGTCTACTGGTCCACCCTGCTGATGGCGCTGGATCTCCCGCTGCCCCGCACGATCTACGCGCACGGCTGGTGGACGGTGAACGCGGAAAAGATGTCGAAGAGCCGCGGCAACGTGATCGATCCCGGAGCGGTCGTCGATGAATTCGGCGTGGACCCGTTCCGGTATTTCGTCCTGCGCGAGGTGCCCTTCGGCCAGGACGGCGATTTCTCGCGCGAGGCGTTGATCGGACGATACAACAGCGACTTGGCCAACGACCTGGGAAACTTACTGAGCCGGACGCTCACCATGATCGAGCGCTATGCGGGCGGCGCCGTCCCGGCGCGGGGCTCCGATGACGGGTTTGAGGCGTTGGTCGCCGCCGCGTGGCGCGAAGTCGACACGGCGCTGGGCGACTTTCAGTTCCATCGCGCCCTTCAGGAAATCTTCACCGTGGTGACCCGCGCCAATCGGTACATCGAGTCATCGGCGCCCTGGGTCCTCGCAAAGGATCCCACACAGCGGGAACGGCTCAACGCGGTGCTCTACACCCTGGCCGAGACGCTAAGACACGTCGCGCGGATGATTTCGCCCTTCATGCCCGGCACCGCGCAGGCGATGTGGTCCAGCCTGGGACTCGCCCACCTCTCACACGGCGGGCCCGACACCTGGGGCTATCTGCCTCAAGGTCAGGCAACGACGAAACCTCCCGCCCTCTTTCCGAGGAAGACCATGGACGAACAAGGAACAGGAAACGAAAGGACCGCGTCACCGCCGGCCTCGCCGGAGGCGGCGCTGATTTCGATCGAGGACTTCGCCAAGATCGACCTCCGGGTCGGCAAGGTCCTCGCCGCCGAACGCGTGCCCAAGTCCTCCAAGCTGCTCAAGTTGCAAGTGGATCTCGGGAGCGAAACCCGCCAAGTCCTCGCCGGGATCGGCACCAGATATGAGCCCGAAACTCTGGTCGGCCGCCTGGTGGCGGTCGTCGCCAATCTCAAACCTGCGAAGCTGATGGGCCTCGAAAGCCAGGGCATGATCCTGGCCGCCGGCGACAAGGAGGTCGCCTCGCTGATCGGCTTTGCCGACCCGGTGCAACCGGGAATGAAAATCAAATAACGGGTTGTCCTCGGAAGCCCGCCGAGGCCGCGAATTGACAAGCCCCGGGGCGCTTTGTTATTTTACGGGGCTATTTCTCCCCCCGTCGTTCCCTCGGAGCCGAGGTAGCTCAGTCGGTAGAGCAGAGGCCTGAAAAGCCTTGTGTCGGGAGTTCGATTCTCCCCCTCGGCACCACTTTGAAGACCTGCGCGCACCCGCCGGTCCCGACCCATCCCCCGTTTGCGATCGGCATCGCGATTGATTTTTCCAAATACACGTGCCACTGTCGGCCGATTATTCGACGGGACCGATTTCACGGCCCGATCCCAGGGAAGACCCTCTCAGGCTCACATCACGGTTCATCAACGAATAACGAGAAACGGGAGTCTTAAGTCCATCGCGCCATGTCGTCTTGTCCTTTCAGATTGCCTACAACCAATATTCCATGATCCGCCCCATCGTCTCTTTCACTCGGTGGATGAACGGACGGGTTTTCCATTCTTTGAGGGTGACGCGGCGCGAGGCGGCGAGGTCCTTTTGAAAGAGCGCTTCCATCCTGTCGGCGAACTCACCGCCGAGGATGACGGCGTTCACTTCTTCGTTGTGCAAGAAACTGCGCCAGTCCAGGTTCGCGGAGCCGACGGTCGACCAGACGCCGTCGATCACGGCGGTCTTGCTGTGCAAAAGAGCGCCCTGTAGCTCATGGATTTTGACCCCCGCTTGCAAGAGTGTCTCGTAGTGCGAGTGTCCGGCGCGCACCACCAACCCGGAATCGGTGACACTGGGCAGCAGCAGGGTCACGTCCACGCCGCGGGCCGCAGCATCCGTCAGCGCCTTCAGCATCCGGCCGTCCGGCGCAAAATAGGCGACCGTCAGGTGAATCGATTGCTCGGCATGACTGATGGCCGAGATCAAGACTTGATAGATGGTCACCAAATCAGCCGCGGGACTGCTGTTGATCGCCCGGACGATCAGCTTCCCCGCGGCGTTGAGCGCAGGGAAATACGCGTGTTCAGGAAGGGGGGGACCTTTTTGCTGCGTCCACGCGTCCAAAAAGATTCGTTGAAACTCGGCGACCACCGGCCCATCGATTTGGACGTGCGTGTCGCGCCATAACTGCTTCGCAGCCTCGGGGCTTTTAGGCCCGCGCGAGCGGAACGGGCTCCGGGAATAGACCCGGCTGATGTTCACCCCGCCCGTGAACGCAATGGCGCCGTCTACGACGAGAATCTTGCGGTGATCGCGCTGGTTGACCATCCAGCGCCGCTTCACATCCAGCGGATTGACGGGGTTGAACTCGACGACTTTGAGACCGCCGGCGCGCAAACGCTCAAAAAACGCATCCGACGTCTCGATGCTGCCGAAGCTGTCATAGATGATGTTGACCTGGACCCCTTCCTTCTCTTTCTTGATCAACAACTCGGCCAGGCGCCGTCCGACGGTATCGTCCTCAAAAATATAGGTCTCAAGATTGATGTGGTTCTTCGCCCCCTCGATGGCCTGGAACATGGCTTCGTAGGTGGACGGTCCGTCGCTGAAGAGGCGCACCGAGTTCCCGACCACCAGGGGGCTCCCGGTGATCGTCTCTGACTCCGCCAGATGCTTCCGAAGGATATTGGCGGGACCGACCTCCCGTTCAAGCCCTGCCAGCACCTTCTTCGTCGCGCCCGCCGACAGTGGTCCGTCAGCGTCGACAAGGGTCGGCCGACGTGACGGCGCCGTCTTGTTGAGCAAGTCCTCGACGTTCGGGAGGGATGCGCACCCGGCCGTCATCATGAGACCGACGAACGAGGCAATCAGGCGACGCTCCGAGCCCATAGTGTTCGGCATAGTTTCTCGGTGGTTGAATGGAGGTTTTGGACCCACCGCCGAGGCCAACCATATCAGCGTTTCGTGACGGGGGCGATGGCTGGGTGATCATAGCGATTTGATTCCGGCGGGGTCAAGCATTCACGTCACGGTTCTGCCGTCCGGTCACAGTGACTGACGGAGGGGCGAAAACTGGTAAGCTACACGTGTCCGGCATGAACGATGATCAGGAACAGGTTGATCCATCTCACACGATGAAGGAAGATCCCGAAAACGTCTCATCGGCCCACCCGCTCGATCCCGAGTGGCCCGCCTGGCCCGATGAGAAGCTCCTCGACGTGCGGCTGTGCGATCTGCCGGTTGCCGTCGAAGGCAGCCCGATGGTGCCGCACCTGGCGCAGCTCGCGGGGGAACTGCAGGCCCGCGGGTTGCTCTTTCAGCCCCACGTCTGGGTGTCGGACGAATGGTTCACGCCGGACGGCGTACCCGGCATCGCGATCCCGTTCTATCTGATCCATCCCCGATTGACGCAACTCGAGCGCCATCAGATGCTCGCGGTGGAGGGGGGCACGCCCGAGTGGTGTATGCGCATCCTGCGCCACGAGGCGGGCCACGCGATCGAGAACGCCTACCGCCTGCGTCTGCGCCGGAAGCGGCGGGACTTATTCGGCCGGTCCTCCGAGCCGTACCCGCAGCACTACACGCCCCGCCCCTACAGCAAGAGCTTCGTGCTGCACCTCGATCTCTGGTATGCGCAGAGCCATCCCGACGAGGACTTTGCGGAGACCTTCGCGGTCTGGCTCGACCCCGGATCGGAGTGGCGAGCCGACTATGCCGATTGGCCGGCCGTCAAGAAACTCGAATACGTGGACGGTCTGATGCGCGAATTGGCGGATGTCCCGCCGCCGGTGACGTCGACCGATACGGTGGATCCCCTGTCCGAACTGTCCCGCACCTTACGCGATCACTATCGAGCCAAGCGGGAACACTACGGGCTCGCCCACCCCGACTTTTACGATCGCGACCTGCGGCGGCTGTTCTCCGACGCCCCCGAGTTCAAGGCCAATCCCCGCGCGGCGGATTTCTTAAAGCGCATCCGCCGCGACGCGCGCCGGAAAGTGGCCGAATGGACCGGGGAATATCAATACACCATCGACCGCGTGCTCGAAGCGATGATCGCCCGCTCCCGCGAATTGAACCTGCATCTCGCGGTGCCTCCGGAACAGGCCAAGCTCGATTTTACGATTTTGCTCACCGTGCAGACCATGAACTTTCTGCACAGCGGACGGCATCGGGTGGCGTTATGAAACGCCTCCGCGTCCTGGCCTTGATGCATGAAAGCCTCATTCCGCCCGAGGACGTGTCCGGGATCGACCTGGAGACGGCGGAGTGGAAGACCGAATACGACGTCATCAAGACCCTGCGCTGCTTGGGGCACGAGGTGCGCCCGCTGGGTGTGCGCGGCGATCTCGGCGCGGTCCGAGCCGCGATCGAAGAGTGGCGGCCGCACATCGCCTTCAATCTGCTGGAAGAATTCAACGACATCGTCCTCTTCGATCAAAACGTGGTGTCGTATTTGGAGTTGATGGGCATTCCCTATACCGGGTGCAACCCACGCGGCCTGATGTTGGCGCGGGACAAGGGCCTCTCCAAAAAGGTGCTGTCCTATCATCGCATCCCCTTCCCGGAGTTCATGGTCGTTCCCATGGGGCGAATCGCGCGTCGGCCCGCGCGCCTGAAATTCCCCTTGATCGTCAAATCGGTGTCCGAAGAATCGTCACTTGGAATATCGCAGGCATCCATCGTCGAGGACGACGAGCATTTACGGGAACGCGTCGCGTTCATCCATCATCACGTCAAAACCGGCGCGATCGTCGAGCGCTACATCAAGGGGCGCGAACTCTATGTGGGGGTGATGGGGAACCGGCAACTGCAGGTGCTGCCGGTCTGGGAATTGGACTTAAGCCGTATCCCGGATGAGGCCCGGCGGATCGCCACCCGCAAAGTGAAGTGGAGCACGGCGTATCAAAAAAAGCATGGGATCACGTCGGGCGAGGCGGCCGATCTCCCGAAAGGCCTTCCCGAACGGATTCACCACCTCGCCAAACGCGTGTACCACATCCTCGGGCTCAACGGATACGCCCGCATGGATTTTCGGCTCGACGACGCCGGAACCGTCTACATCATCGAGGCTAATCCGAATCCGCAGATCGGCGACGGCGAGGATTTCGCCGCCTCGGCCAAGTCGGCCCATACCTCGTATAAAACCTTGTTGCAGCATCTGCTGAATTTGGGCCTTCGCTGGCGACCCGACCGTCTCACCTGAGAGCCGACGGGGCGATGCGGAATACGAGAGAAGACGCGGCCCACGGGCCGCCGCATCAGGTGCAGGTCTTAAAGAGCGGATTTTCGTGCGCGGAATCCGACGAGCCGGTGTTCAGCTTCAACAGATAGTGCAGCACTTCGTGGCGCCAGACCGACAGCGTCCCGACCTTGATCGCTTGGGGAGCAACGTATTCGCCGTTGCATCCCTCCGGATAGTGCGGGCAGGGAAACGCGGGGGGCATGAAGGTAATCTCGACATCGTCATACATGCCCAAGGATAATTGACTACACGCCTTCGTATCGTCGAACGCCTTCTCGAGAAAGTCCTGGGTCGTTTGATCGATGGAAATCGCCGGCTGGGCATGGGCCTCGGTCGAGAACTCCAGGCCGCCCAACGCCGCACTCATGATGACGAGCGGGATCGCCAACCACTTGATCGGAAGAGGTCTGAGTATTCGCATGCGGGCATAGAGAGCAAGGTCTGTGCCGGGAAAACCCTGCCCAAAAGCCGGTCTTTTCCGCCAAACTGCCAAGGTATTGCCGCTGAGATCTCGGAAACCGACGGGATTTTGGCATTACCGCCCGTGGAACGGGGGGCCTATTCATATCGGTCTCGTCTGTGCTAGGGTAAGGCTCTACCGAGGCGGCGACTGGCTCTCTCCCATTCCTCACGCGTGCGACCGAGTTCTTCCATTCCATGGCTCCGCCCTCAAAGCGGAATTGCCGGGCTCCTCTTCGGGTTGATCGCGATGACCGGGGCTGCCCTAGGCGCTGAGAGCGAACCCCTTCCGGCTCCCACGCCCGTCATTCGCGCCCAGACTCCTCCAACTCCCAAGACCACGACCGACCGCCGCAGCAGCCTTCGCGCCGGAGTGAACACGAGGGGCAACCAGCAGGATCGCGTCGGCATCACCTTGACGGGTGAGATCATGTCGCCGGTACGGAAACGGCTGGACGTGGGGCTGGGACTCGAGTTGCTGTTCCTGCAAGCCCAAAGCGATTCCGACGTGTTGAGTTTCCTCCCCGTCTTTTGGGTGGGGCACTATCACCCGCTTCCCCGTTATCGACCGGCCTACGTGACCGCGCGACTGGGATTCGACCTATTGGGACAATC
>JBDSOK010000052.1:0-5181 GCA_039914845.1 Nitrospiria bacterium
GGGAGACGACCGCCTCCGCGTTGGACGGCACCAACGTGCGCGCCGAGTTCCACATCCCCGACGATCTCTGGCCGGCGGAGGTGGATGCGGACCAGATCCGGCAGGTGATCGGCCATTTGGCGGCCAACGCCCAGCAGGCGATGCCGGACGGCGGGACCGTCACCGTCGAGATCAGGAATCGTATCGTGGGACCCGACGATCGATTGCCGCTCGACCCGGGCCGGTATGTCGTCGTGTGGATCATCGATCACGGGATCGGCATTCCCAAAGCGATCCTCCCCCGCATCTTCGATCCCTACTTCACCACCAAGCCGACCCGTACCGGCCTGGGTCTCGCCACCTGCTATTCGATCGTGAAAAAGCATCGGGGATACATCGCGGCGGACTCGACCCCCGGCGTCCGCACGACGTTCACGCTCTTTCTCCCCGCCGCCGCGCAGCCCCCGGCCCCGGCGCGCCCCGTGCCGCCTCCCCGACCCGGCGGGGCCGTCCTGTTGATGGATGACGACCCGTCGATCTGCGAGTTTGCGGTCGAGATGCTGACCCAGTTCGGCTACCGGGCGGCGTGCGCCCTGGACGGTGCCCAGGCGGTGGACCTGTATCGGCACGCGCTCGCCGAGGGCGGCCCGTTCGACGTCGTGATTCTCGATTTGACGGTGCCCGGCGGAATGGGCGGTATCGAGGCTCTCGCCGCCCTGCGCGAGATCGACCCGCGCGTCAGGGCCGTCGTCTCCAGCGGGTATTCCAACGATCCGGTGATGGCCGATTGGGCACGATACGGTTTTGCAGGCGCGCTGCCCAAACCCTATGAGGGCGATCAATTGCGCGAGATCGTTGCGCAGGTCCTGGGGCCGAGTCGAACCGGAGGGGCTCCCCCCGCCGATCGCGCGGCCTGACGGAGAAGGCCACGGCAACCCGTCCAGACGTGACCGCCGCTTCGGTGTGTTGACCGGCGAGATCCGCTCGGAGTATAGTTCCAGATAGAAGCTTGCGGCCCCGGCGAGCGGCTCTCTTGACACATCTCTTGTCAACACCTCTCGACGCCAAGGATGAGTGAATGCCTAAACCCCTCAAGAAACACACCGCCGTGACGCGTCATCAATTACCCAAGTGCCTCACCGGCATCAAAGGGTTTGACGACATTTCAGAAGGCGGGCTTCCGAGTAAGAGAATCACGTTGGTGTGTGGAGGTCCCGGCTGCGGAAAGACCCTTTTCGGGATTGAATTTCTCGTCAATGGTGCGCTGCATTACAACGAGCCGGGCATCTTCGTGTCCTTTGATGAGACAGAAGCAGAACTGTATCAGGACGCGGCTTCAATCGACCTGGATTTACAAGGACTGGTTTCAAAAAAAAATATTCGATTGGAATATGTTCTTTTAGAGCGCAGAGATATTCAGGAGAAAGACTTTAATATTGAAGGACTCTTCGTTCGTTTGAAACATGCCTTTGAGACCATTGGCGCCAAACGCGTGGTGTTGGATTCCATTGAATCGCTCTTTGCGGGCCTCGTAGAGACCGACATTCTTCGCTTGGAGATCAAAAGGCTGTTCCGATGGCTGAAGGACAATCGCGTGACGGCCATCGTGACCGGCGAATCGGGACAAGGCACGTTTACCCGCCATGGCCTGGAGGAATACATCACCGATTGTGTGGTGTTTCTGGATAACAGAGTGAGGGAACAAATTTCCTCCCGGAGAATTCGTATCATTAAATATCGCGGTTCGAATCATGGAACGAACGAATATCCCTTCATCATTGATCAAGGTGGACTGTCAGTCATTCCGATCACGTCTGCAGGGCTCAGCAAACCAGGCACCCGGTCGAAAATTTCGACCGGAATTCCATCGTTAGATAAATTGTTCAAGGGTGGAGGGTATACCAAAGGCAGCACGATACTCGCTTCAGGTACCGCAGGCACCGGAAAAACCAGCATCGCGATGGCATTCGCCGTCGCAAGATGTCAACGCGGAGAACGGTGTCTGTTCTTGTCGTATGAGGAATCTGCAGGGCAACTCGTTCAAAACATGAGTTCGATCGGTTTTCGTTTAGAACCATTGATCAAAAAAGGACTGTTAAAAATTGTGTCGACGAGACCGTCCTCTGTTGGTTTGGAGACGCATTTATACGATTTATACAAGACTCTGAAGGACTTCAACCCCACATCTATTGTCATCGATCCCCTGACAAGTCTCCTGAGCGAGGGGAACCCAGCGGAAATTCAATCGATGGTCACTCGCATGATCGATCTGTTGAAAGCCAAGGGCATCACCGGGTTTTTTACCAGTCTGGTGTCTTCATCCCAGCAAAATTACACCAGCGGAGAAGTCGGCGTCTCCTCGTTGATCGACACGTGGATCGTCGTGAGAGAAATAGAAGAAGACGCGGGGAGAAGACGCATTCGTGGCCTGTACGTTGTGAAGTCTCGTGGCACGAGCCACTCCAGTGACGTGCACAAATTAGTTTTGGCTGATCAAGGGATTACCATCGTTCCAATGGATAATAGCGACATAGTCCCCACTCAGAAAAAGAAGGATCAAAACATTCCTGAGACACACAAATTGAGTCAAATATAGAAGGATCAGATGGAAATCCGGAGATCTGAGTAGAGGCATGAACGCAGTACATCCCAACTTCATTGTCGGTATCGGCGGCTCAGCCGGCGGTCTGTACGCCTATATCGCGCTCTTGGACGCCCTGCCGTCTGATACCGACATGGCCTTTGTCATTGTGTCGCATATGCTCCCCACCGCCAATAGTCTGTTGGCCGACATTCTGTCGAGTCACACGAAGATGCCGGTACGGGTGGCTTCCGAGGCGATGCCGATCAAGGCCAACCACGTCTACGTGAACCCGCCGAACGCGGATCTTCGAATTGAGGGCAAGAGCTTCCAAGTCGTCTCGCCGCGTACGACGAGCAACAAGCAAGTCGACTTCTTTTTGATTTCGTTGGCGGAGGCCATGAGGGAGCGTGCAATCGGCGTGATTTTCTCCGGCTATGACGGCGACGGGACGGAGGGATGCGAACGCATCAAGGCGATGGGCGGAATAACCTTTGCTCAGGACATGTCTGCCGGCGTCGCCGGCATGCCTCTCAGTGCTCAGGCTTCAGGCTGGGTTGATTTCGTTCTGCCGCCCGACAAAATTGCCGATGAACTCCAACGATTCGTCAGCCACAAATAACCGGATGCCGGGGTTCTCCGTGCGGTGCGGGGAAGTTCCGGGAGGAGGGGTTCCGCCGATGGCCTCAGGATGGTGTTGACGTCGTGGGCGTGTCCCCGGCCAGGATCTCGATCGATTCCAGCGGGCCAACCTTTTTGGTCTCTTCGTCCGCTCGTCGGCGCTCGGTAAGATCCCGGTTGATCATCGAAAACGCCGAGATCCGTCCGGCTCCATCCCGCAACGCGGTGAGTAGGAGGTCCCCGCGGAACCGTGAGCCATCCTGACGCTGGAACCAGCCTCGGCGCGCCACAGAGGGCTCCCGTTCCGCAATGGCGAGGAGCTGTTGCGGATTGCCGGTGGTTTCGTCGTCGGCCGTACAGAGGCAGGAGACATGTCGGCCGATGATCTCGTCCGCCCGATAGCCGTGGATCTGTTCCGCCCCCGCGTTCCACGTGGAGACGTGTCCCCCGAGATCCAGCATGACGATCGCGTAATCTCTGACGCTCTCCACCAGCAACCGGTACCGGTCCTCGCGCTCCGGCAGCGCGTCCTCGGCCCGCTGGCGCAGCGTGATGTTCGTGATCGCAGTGCGGCACGACGGCCCAAAGGCGGGACCTTTGACGAAGAGGCTCTCCATCTGCACGTCCAGCGGTTCCATGCGCCCTTCGGATGGAAGGGCTCGGCGGCGGCCCACCCGTCCGGATGTCCTCTGCTCGATCCGTAAGGCGCAGGCTTGACGGGTCTGGGTCTCGAACACCGATTGAAGGTGGTCGCGAAACCTCGCCTGATCCGCTCGCGAGAGATAGAGCGTAAACGGTGTCTTGATCAGTAGATGTCGCTCGACTCCGAGTTGAACCGTCCCGGTGAGATTCGCGCGGAGAATCAAGCCGGCGGCATCGAACGAGAAGTACCCGATGGGCGAGAAGTCATAGAGGTCGGCATACTCGTACCGCGATTCCTCCAGCACGGCCTGCGACGCGCGGAGTTCGTCGTTCTGCATCTCCAGCTCGATCTGGTGCACCTCCAGTTCGTGCACCACACGCTGGAACTCTTCCCGGGTGGGATGCTCCGGGATGTGCCGATTCCCTCGGACCCGTCCTTCGGCCTGTTTCCGATACCTGTCCAATGATTGCCTCGGTGGTGATGCCATCGCTCGCTCGAATATGGAGACAGTGCCGTCATTCCGCCATCGTCCGCCCTAAAAAGACGGGAGAAGGGCGGCAGGAGGGAAAGGTCATACCCATGCTCATGATAGGCCCCTTCAGCGCTGTTTTGCAAGGGCTGGAAGGAAGATGCGAAACCCATGGCCCGATTGACTCCTGTTTCTGCCGTATGCCACGATCAAGCACTCGTCCTCGACGGTGGGGTGGAAAAGCCGAGCCCTGGGCGCGGCGATCCGGTCCTGAACGCGTCGCTGCACCAAAAGGTCGGAATGAATCACGAGGTGACTTGACCAGGTTCGGATCAACGGCCTATGATCGGCAATGAACTCGGCCTCGGTCCGATGTGGTCGCGGCCGTGACGATCGACGAGCCGACCGGCTTGTTGAAAACACTCGATCGGTCCCGGCTCGTGTGTAACGAACATTCGATCCCGGCAGGCGAATAGGAGTCTATTCCGTGCGTGCGCTCCACATCGAGGATAACCCCGACGATCGGGCGCTGGCCGCGCGGGAACTCATCCGCGCGTTTCCCGACATCGAGATCGTGTCCATCGGCAATCACGCCGCGTTAAGCCGTGAGATCGAGCACGGGACCGTCGATCTGGTGCTGACCGACTACCAATTCAACTGGAGCGACGGCCTGCAGGTGCTCCGCGAGGTCAAGGCCCGCAGGCCCGATTGTCCGGTGGTCATGTTCACGGGCTCGGGTGATGAGGAACTGGTCGTCGAGGCGCTGAAAGCCGGCCTGGACGATTACGTCATCAAATCGCCGAAACACGCCGCCCGCCTGGCGACCGCCGTCCGGTCGGCCCTGGAGCGCAGCGCCTCCCGGCGCTCGCTGAGGCGGAGCGAGGAGCG
>JBDSOK010000063.1:0-12580 GCA_039914845.1 Nitrospiria bacterium
TGGACCGGGCCGTCCATTGAAAAACTCCCGTGAAAAGGGTATACGTAGCCGTGGTCGATGACGGACAAGGAGGCGGGATGGAGTTTGAGGCGATTGCCGGGCGTTCGTTGGCGGGAACGTCGCCGACCGTGGACGAGGGGCTGGCGGTGTTGCAGGCGCCGGTGGAGGATCTGCCCCGGTTGCTGGAGGCGGCCTTTCAGGTCCGCCGCGCGACCTTCGGCCGCCGAGTCCAGTTTCACGTGCTGATGAACGCCAAGAGCGGGCTTTGCCCGGAGGACTGCGGCTATTGCTCGCAGTCGGCGGTGGCGACCAGCGAGATCGAACGGTATCCGCTGCGCTCGACCGCTGAGATGCTGGACGCTGCGCGCGCCGCGTCCCGATCGGGAGCCCATCGGTTCTGTCTCGTCATCAGCGCGCGAGGGGCGACCGACCGGGAATTAGACGGCGTGGTGGACGCGGTGAGTGCCATCAAGGCCGCCGTCCCGATCGAGGTCTGTTGTTCCCTCGGGCTCTTGAGTGTGGAGAAGGCCCGGCGCCTCAAGGATGCGGGGGTTGACCGGATCAACCACAATCTCAATACCAGCGCCGCCTTCTATCCCTCGATCTGTTCGACCCATTCGTACGGCGATCGCGTGTCAACGATTGAAGCGGTGCAATCCGCCCGCCTGTCCACGTGCAGCGGCGTATTGGCCGGGATGGGCGAGACCGACCACGATTTGATCGATGTCGCCAGGGCGCTCCGAGCGCTCAATGTCGATTCGGTTCCGGTCAATTTTCTCAATCCCCTCCCCGGCACGCCCCTTGCCGATCGACGAGACCTCACGCCGTGGAGATGCCTGAAGATTCTCTGTCTGTTCCGCTTCTTTCTGCCCAAGACCGAGATTCGGATTGCGGGCGGCCGCGAAATCAACCTCCGAAGCCTCCAGCCGCTCGCGCTCTACGCGGGGAACTCCCTCTTTATCGAGGGGTACCTGACCACCCCCGGTCAATCCGCCCTGGAAGCCATCCGCATGGTCGAAGACATGGGATTTGAGATCGACCGACAGGTCGATCAGCCCCCAGTTCCCTCCCGACACGATCTGACCAGTCTCCAATCAGCCCAATAATCGGTTAAGTTGTGTTTTGTGTTGACTTCTCGTTGAAGGCGTGATACCTCCTATAGTTGTGTTGGAAGGTGTCTCCTCGCAGAGAAGTTGACCAAGATGAGGGGAAAATGGGTGATTGCAGAGCACTCTGACCTGCGGTCCGGAACTCCGGCCGCTCACGCCAGGAGGCAGCTATGCGTGTGATTGCGATCGTGAATCAAAAAGGCGGGTGTGGAAAAACGACCACGTCGATCAACCTCGCGGCGTGCTTGGCGGCGCAATCACGCAGTGTCTTGCTCATCGATCTGGATCCCCAAGCCCACGCCACTCTCGGGTTGAGCGTCAAACCGGAGGAGGCCGAACGGGGAATGTATGAGGTCTTAAGCGGGGAAGCCACGCTCGACGAGGTGATCAGCCGTCCGCTCCCGAATCTCGCGCTCGCCCCGTCCAATATCGCGTTGAGCGCGATCGAACAGTTCTTGGCGGGCACCCCGGAGCGCGAACGGCAACTTGCGGGACGCATCGCCGCCCTGTCCGAACCCTTCGACTATATTTTGATCGATTGTCCCCCCAGTGTGGGACTGTTGACCTTCAACGCGCTGATTGCGTGTCAGGAGGCGATCGTGCCGGTGGAGACCAGCTTTTTCTCGCTGCAAGGGGTGGTGAAACTTTCGGAAACGATCAAGCTCATCGGCGACAAGATCGGTCATGACATTTCGGTCGCCATCCTCCCCACGAAATTCGATCGCCGGGCGGGATACGCTAAGGATATTCTGGATAAAATTCGCCAGAGGTTTGGCCCAATTACCCTGGCCACGACGATCAATCTCAACGACAAGCTTCGGGAGGCGGCCAGTCTGGGATTGCCGATCACGGAGTACGCGCCGGACTCCACCGGGTTCAAAGATCACATGGCCTTAGCACGGGAAGTCATCGCGACTGAAAAGGGCCGACGTGGCGCGGAGGTCCCGGTTGGGTTGGGCCCCCAGTCCCGATCGGGTGTGCTCTTTGCGATCCACGCGCCGGGCGCCCATGACGTGAAGCTGGCGGGAGATTTCAACGGCTGGGTTCCCGATCGGGGTGTGCTGAGTTTGAAGGAAGATGGGGGGCTGTGGAAAAAATTCGTGTTCCTGGGAGCCGGGAGTTACCAGTATAAGTTGGTGATCGACGATGAGTGGCGCGAAGACCCTTATAACGCGATGGTCGCCCAAGACAGTCTGGGGGGGCAAAGCTCGGTGGTGGTGATCGAGTCCCTCTCCATCGCCATGGTCAAGAATCACGCGTCGTCAGGGGTGATTCCATCGGAAGTTGTCAGTAAGCGCTGACGGTCTGACGTACACTGCCGGTCGGTTGCTCCGGCCGCCCGTTGACAATGACCCAGCGCCGGGTTACCGTGGGAAGCGGACGGATGGATGTGAATCACACGAAAACGGCGCTGGTCTTTTCCGGTGGTGGGGCGCGGGGCGCTTACAACGCCGGTGTTGCGTTGGCGTTCGCCGACCGCGGTCTTCAACCGGAGATCGTCTGTGGGACATCCGTCGGGGCCTTGGTGGCTTCGATGGTGGTGGCGGGTGAACAGGAGCGTTTGGGGAAAATTTGGAGAGCGCTCACCCCGGCCCAGGTCTACGGGTTACGTTCTCGGGTGCAGTTCTTTCTCGCCTTTATTCGTCCCTTCCGATATCCCGCCTATAGCTCGGAGCCCCTTGCGCGTCTGATCCAGGAGAACGTCGATTTGCAGCGGATCCGATCGAGCGCCCAAAAGCTGATCGTGACTTGTTATAACCAAACGTTGCACCGGGTCGAACGATTTGATAACGACTTTCCCGATCTCCATCGAGCCTTGTTGGCTAGCACGTCGATTCCGCTGGTCTTTCCGCCCGTGGAAATGAACGGGCATGAGTACGTCGATTTGGGTGCGACGGTCTGGCCGTTGAAACCTGCGCTCTCGGCCGGGGCTCAACGCATTTACGCCGTGCTCTGCGATCATCCCGAAGATCACCGCCGCGCGGCGCGCAACAACCTGGAATGGGCCATCCAGGTCATGAATTTGGCGCAGCGCTCGAATATGCTGGTCGACATCGAATTGGCTCGCCGCATCAATCTGACCGCCGACGGAACCAGTTATAAGTTCGTCGATCTGACGGTGATTCAGCCCTCCAAGACCTTGGGACTCGGCTTTATGGATTTTCACAAGAAACTGCAGATCAATCGCGCCCTTGAACTGGGGTTTGAGGATGGATTGGCCGCCTTAATGCCTACCGCCGGTGCGAGCCCTGCTTCGAGCTTACAGGGCGAGTTCTGTCCCTACATTTAACCGCTTTACACGAGCTCGTCCTCTGGTTTAGAGTGGCGCATGCATCACAGTCAGCGGGGGACACCCATGATTGCGCGGGCGATTGGTCTCGTGGAGCTGGCTGTCGTCCTCGGATTCTTCTCCGTTTCGTGCGCCCTTCCTGAAGAATGGCCGAACCCGAATGATGAGCTGCCGGTTCTGACCTGGGTCGATCTTCATCAATACGGTTCGGCTTCCCCCATCCCTGACTCGTCCGACCCCGATCTTCGCCGGGTGGCGGTCGATATCCGTCTCGTGTTTTCGGCGCCCGATCACGCAGCCGTTCTGGAGCTTCTGGTCACCCACATCGAATCGGAGAAGCAAACGACGAATCAGATCCATCTCGCCGAAGTCGCGCCGGACCTCGTGGCCGGCAGCAGCGGCATGGGGACCTTCCGATCCCTCGTGACGATCCCCCGCTTGGGGCAGCTACGTTTTGAGGCGGTGTTGGTGGATAGCCTGGGGGCGAGGTCGGGCCCCCTGTTCGGCCACTTGACGGTGTCCGATTCCTTAGGCGCGACCCAGGTCAATTAACCTGCTCAGCCGAGCGGCACTCCGCCCCTTCCCGCTATCAATGTGCCCTGCGGTGTGATAGACTCCGTCGCCGTGGCGAGACCGGTCTTTCCCCCTCCTGACCCTCAGAGCGATCCGTAACGATCGGCGATGCTGGCCAAGGTCCTCAGCAGCGCGGTCTATGCCTTGGATGGCTATCTCGTCGACGTCGAGGTCGACATCGCGCAAGGTCTTCCGATGTTCTCCATCGTCGGATTGCCGGATTTGGCGGTCAAAGAAAGTAAGGACCGTGTGCGCGCGGCGATGAAGAACACCGGCCTCAATTTCCCCATCAAAAAAATCACGATCAATCTGGCCCCCGCCGACGTGAAGAAGGAGGGCTCGGCCTTCGATTTGGCCATGGCGATCGGGATTCTGGTCGCCGAAGACAGCCTGGCAGTCGAGCGCGTCGCCGGCTATATGTTCGTCGGCGAACTGTCACTGGACGGCCGCATTCGCCCCGTGCGCGGCGCCTTGCCGATGGCGCTGGCGGCGCGGAAGGCCGGTCTGCGGGGTATGATCTTGCCGCGTGAGAATGCTCCGGAGGCGGCCATCGTCGAGGGTCTGCCGGTGTTCGGGATGGGCACGCTGCCGCAACTCATCGAGTTTCTCGAAGGACGGCAGGCGGTCCTTCCCGCCCAACCATCCCTCGGATCGAGCGCGCGGGTCTCCAAAGACCACGATGATTTTGCCGAGGTGAAAGGCCAAGAACACGCCAAGCGCGCATTGGAAGTGGCTGCCGCCGGGGGCCATAACGTCTTACTGGTGGGCCCGCCGGGATCGGGCAAGACTATGCTGGCCCGCGGTCTGTCGACGATCCTTCCTCACATGAGTTTGGAGGAGGCGTTGGAGAGCACGAAGATTCATAGCGTGATGGGGCTGCTCTCTCCCGAGACGCCGCTCCTTTCCTCTCGGCCGTTTCAGGCGCCTCACCACACCATTTCCGATGCGGGGCTGGTGGGCGGAGGCCAGGTTCCCAGGCCCGGGGAAGTCAGCTTGGCGCACCATGGGGTGTTGTTTTTAGATGAATTGCCCGAATTTAAACGGAATGTGCTGGAAGTGCTCCGCCAGCCGCTCGAGCAAGGACGGGTCACGATCTCGCGATCTTCGGGCTCGGTCACCTATCCCGCGAGCTTCATGTTGATTGCCGCGATGAATCCCTGCCCGTGCGGGTATTACACCGATCGCACCCACCAATGCGCGTGTACGCCCACCCAAATCCAGCGGTACCGCTCGCGGGTGTCGGGGCCGCTGCTCGATCGCATCGATATTCATCTGGAGGTTCCCGCCGTGCCGTTTCAGGATCTGACGCTGGATCGGCCTCGCGAGGAGTCCGCGACGGTCAGAGCGCGCGTGGCGCAGGCGCGGGCCCGTCAGCAGGACCGGTATAAGGCCGAGGGATTGTTCTGCAACGCGCAACTCCGTCCCCGCTTGCTCAAGCGGCACTGCGAGATTGGGGAGGAATCCCGCCGACTGATCGAATTGGCCATGCAGCGACTGGGCTTGTCGGCGCGCGCCTATCATCGCATCCTCAAAGTGGCCCGCACCATCGCGGATATCGACGGCCAGGACCGGCTCTCCCCGGCGCATGTCTCCGAGGCCATCCAATACCGGAATCTGGATCGGAGGGTGACGCATTAACGAACCGGATTCCGTGCCGGCGGCGACCGGTTGGCGGGCGAGGTGGCGGCGTATTCGCCCGTGGCTGCTGGGAGCGGCGATTGCCGGAGGCATCGCCGCGGCTGCCGGCGGTATCGGCTGGTGGCTGCTTTCCCGGAACCTGCCGGACATCGCGGCGTTGCGGTCCTATCAGCCGAGTCTCGTCACCCGGGTCTACGCCGACGATAACCGCCAGATTGGTCAATTTTTCGTTGAAAAGCGCGTCTTGACCCCGCTGTCGAAGACCCCCCAAGGGCTGATCAACGCGGTCATCGCGGTCGAGGATTCTCGATTTTACCGCCATGAGGGGCTCGACGGGCTCCGGATCGCCAAGGCGCTCTTTGTCGATGTGATCTCGCTCGAACTCCGCGAAGGGGCCAGCACCATCACCCAGCAGTTGGCCCGCTCGCTCTTCCTGACCCAGGAAAAAAGTATTAAGCGCAAGGTGAAGGAGATTCTCCTCGCGCTGAAAATCGAGCGTATGCTGTCGAAAGATGAGATACTGGAGATGTATCTCAATCAAATCTATTTCGGGCACGGCGCGTATGGGGTCCAGGCGGCGACACGAACCTACTTTGCCAAGGACGTGGATGAGTTGGCCGTCGCCGAGATGGCGTTTCTGGCCGGACTCCCCAAGGCCCCCACCAATTATTCGCCCTATTTTAATCCGGACCGCGCCAAAGGACGACAAGGCGTGGTCTTGCGTCGCATGTTCGACGAAGGCTATCTCACCGAACCCGAATTTCGGAAGGCGTACCAGGAGGATTTGTATTTTGCCAAGTATCAGGTTCAGGAGGAGATCGCGCCCTACTTTCTGGAGTACCTGCGGCAGCAACTCACCGCGACCTATGGCGAGGAGCTGGTCTACAAGGGCGGGCTGAACGTCTACACCACGCTGAACATCGAGATGCAGAAGGCGGCGGTCGAGGCGGTGCGCGACGGACTGCGCGCGATCGACAAGCGCCGAGGATACCGGGGTCCGGTGGGCCGCGCCACGGACGAGCCCGTCGGGAACGTCCGGGCCGGGGTGAAATCCGCGTCCAGCCTGAAGGTCGGCGATATCGTCGAAGGGGTCGTCGGCAAGGTTTCGCCGCAACAGGCGACCGTGTCGGTCGGTGAGACCGCCGGGGTGCTCCTCCTTGAAGATGCCCTTTGGGCCCGTAAGCGTCTCCTGCCGCCGGACTTCACCACGGCTGAAACGAAGCCGTCCGCCACGCTGGCTCAGATGGTGACGGTCGGCGATCGGATTATGGTTCGGATCAAGCGCCGCGAGTCCAACGGATCCATCGCCGTGAGTCTGGAGCAGGACCCGTTGGTCGAGGGGGCGCTCGCCGCGCTGGACCCTCGCACCGGCGGCATCAAATCCATGGTGGGGGGCTACGATTTCAAGCGCAGCGAGTTCAATCGCGCGCTGTCGGCTCGTCGCCAGCCGGGATCCGCCTTCAAGCCGATTATCTATGCGGCCGCGATCGATCGGGGATTGACCCCCTCGACGATTTTAGTCGATTCGCCCGTGATCTATGATGACCCGGTGCTCCAGAAAATCTGGAAGCCCACGAATTACGAGGATCGTTTTTACGGTCCCATTTCGATGCGGGATGCGCTGGTTCATTCTCGGAATGTGGCGACGGTCAAGCTGCTCGATCGAATCGGTATTCCCACCGCGATCGATTTTGCCCGTCGCCTGGGCATCGGCAGCCCGCTGGCGAAGGATCTCTCGCTCGCGCTGGGCTCCTCGGGGGTCGGCTTGCTCGAATTGACCTCCGCTCTAGGCGTCTTTGCCGCGGAGGGATTGCGGGTCGAACCGGTCGGTCTGCGATCGGTGACCGATCATGGCGGTGCCGTGCTGGCCTATTATGAGCCGAGCCCTGCGCCGGTCATCTCGCGTGAAACCGCCTACGTCATCACCAACATGCTCGAAGATGTCATTCAGTCCGGCACGGGTGCGCGGGCACGCGTGCTGGGGCGACCGCTCGCCGGAAAAACGGGGACGACGAATGAGTTTGCGGACGCCTGGTTTATCGGCTATGCCCCGAATCTGGCGGCTGGCGTGTGGGTGGGATTCGACGATCGCCGTTCGTTGGGTGACCGTGAAGCGGGTGCATCGGTGGCGCTGCCGATCTGGATCGCCTATATGAAGACGGCGCTCGCCCAGTTGCCGGTTCAGGCGTTTTCGATCCCCGAGAACATCGTGTTTGCGAAAGTCGATTCCAAAACGGGGTTGTTGGCCGGCCCTGACGATCCGGCCCATATCGAGATCTTCGTCAAACACACTGAACCGACGGCGGTTGCGCGTCCTTCGGCGAATATCCAGCATTTCCGCCAGATCGATCGCGGCATTTAGGGTCACCTCGGGGTCGGCACGCGGCTCATGCTGAAGAGGTATGAGCGTCTCGACTTTTTTTGACAAATTGTGCGCGACTTCTGTACAATACTGCCATTTTGCAGTGTGGAGCGCCGCGCGAACGGGACAGGATGCCGGAGTCGCGGTGCAGACGAACAGGTCATCCGTGCGTGGCACGGTTAGTCATTGCGCCTGTAGCTCAGCGGATAGAGCAATGGCCTCCGGAGCCATGTGTCGGGGGTTCAATTCCCTCCAGGCGCGCCAAAACGTAGTGTGGGCCGTTAGCTCAGCTGGTAGAGCAGCTGACTCTTAATCAGCGGGTCGTAGGTTCGATCCCTACACGGCTCACCATTTTTTTCTCACCCGCGGCGACATCCGCGATCTCTTGTGGCGAGAGTGGCGGAAATGGCAGACGCGCCAGACTTAGGATCTGGTGGGTCACCCCGTGGGGGTTCAAGTCCCCCCTCTCGCACCACGGGATAACTGATCGAAAGGCCTGGTCCAGCATGAATTCCCCCGGTTCTTCTCCCGCTTCGGTGCGGAGGTATTCCCTCGGTTTTTCCCCGATCGTGGTCCGTTTCCGATGAAAGTCGATATCGAGACCCTGTCGCCGGTGAAACGGGTTTTGTCGGTCGAGGTCGAGCCGGCGGTCGTGGATCTGGAGTTTGCCTCAGCCTATGCGGATCTCGGCCGCCGCGTGAAGATCGCCGGGTTCCGACCAGGGAAAGTGCCGTTCGCCATTCTGGAAAAACGCTATTCACAGGATGTGGCCGATGATGTCGCGCGTCGGCTCATCCCTCGTTTTTATGAGGAAGCCCTGAAGGAAGCGGGGCTTGTGGCGGTGCAACTGCCCGCGATCGATCAAGTCTCGCTCGCCAAAGACACGCCGTTGTCCTTTCGCGCGACCGTCGAGGTGCGGCCGTCGATCGCGCTTCAGCCCTACCACGGGCTGCCCCTGATCCGCCGCCCGCTGGTCGTGGCCGAAAACGACGTGGAATCCGCATTGCTCGGCGTGCGGCAGCGGCACGCTCACCTCGAATCGTTCGATGCGGAGCATGCTCTGGGCGATGGGGACTATGCGGTCATTGATTTTGAAGGGCGGGTCGACGGCGTGCCCTTGGCCGAGTCCGGCGCCAAGGGGTACCTGGTCCAGATCGGATCCGACTCCGTTTTGGCGGAAATCGAAGCCGGGTTACGAGGCCATCGGAGGGGCGATCGGCTCGAGGTCGCCGTGACCTTGGGGGCCGATCATGCCAATCCGCGCCTCGCGGGTCGTTCGGTCACGTTTCACATTGCGATCACGGACGTCAAGCGGCAGGTCATTCCCGAATTGGATGATGAGTTGGCCAAGGACCTGGGAGAGGCGTCTCTAGCGGCGCTGCGCGCGAAGGTGGCAGAGCAGCTGGCGCGACGTCAGCAGGAGGCGCGGCACCAGGACGAACGCCGTGCGCTTTTACAGGCGCTGTTAGCGGCGCATCAGGTCGACTTACCCCCCAGCCTGGTTGAGCGTGAGACCGAGTTGGTCCGCGAGCGCCTGCTCCGCCATCTGGAACAGGCGGGCAAGGTTCCGGGGGGTGAGGGATTTGATCAGGCCATGGTCGACCGCGAGTCGGCTCGCGCGGCGGAAGAACGGGTCAAGGGAGATCTCTTGCTGGAGGCCATCGCCGAGCGCGAGGGGATTGCGGTGCTCCAGGAGGAGATTGAGCGCGAAGTACAGCGCTTGGCACAAGAGACCCGGTCAGACCCACGAGAGGTCCGGAAAATTCTCTCCGGCGAGAGTGGGGGGTTCATCGGCTTGCGCGCCACGCTGTTGCGGGAGAAAACGCTGGATTGGCTGCATGCGAAGGCGGCAATCAGGGAAGAAGATGGCGCCACCGGCGGTTAAGCTACATAACCACGCCCCGCGCGAGAGGAAGACGCGCGATGGGGGTAAAGGAGCAGGGCATGTTGGTACCGATGGTGATCGAGCAAACCAACCGCGGGGAGCGGGCCTACGATATTTATTCGCGCCTGCTCAAGGATCGGATTATCATCGTCGGCACGCCGATCGACGATAATACGGCCAATCTCATCATCGCTCAACTCTTGTTTCTGGAGGCGGAGGATCCCGAAAAGGACATCAGCATGTATGTCAATAGTCCC
Source organism: Nitrospiria bacterium (assembly GCA_039914845.1). GTDB lineage: Bacteria > Nitrospirota > Nitrospiria > 2-01-FULL-66-17 > 2-01-FULL-66-17 > 2-01-FULL-66-17. Next base: position 10,115 of record JBDSOK010000063.1, read on the forward strand.
GGGGGCTTGGTGACGGCGGGGCTGGCGATCTACGATACCATGCAATACATCAAGTCCGATGTGTCGACGATTTGCATCGGTCAGGCCTCGAGTATGGGGGCGGTGCTGCTGGGGGCCGGTGTCCGCGGTAAGCGGTTTGCGCTGCCCAATGCACGCATCATGATCCATCAGCCGCTGGGCGGGTTCCAAGGCCAGGCCACCGATATCGGAATCCATGCCAAGGAGATTCTCAAAACCCGCGAGCGGCTCAACGAGATTCTGGCCAAGCACACCGGCCAAAGCCTGGAGCGGATTCGCCTGGACACCGAGCGGGACTATTTCCTCTCCAGCGAAGAGGCGAAAGAGTACGGCTTGATCGATGGGATTTTGGAGCGCATCCCGATCCCTCCGAAAGGGACCTGAGATCAACCCGTTTCCGTTATAATGGATGGACAAGGCCATCAGAGAACGTCTGGTCGACCAAACCGGCGACCGAACATCTCGGAGGGGCCCATGCCGCTGAAGACGCCGCTCACTCGACCGGGGGGGACAGCAGGTGGAAGATAAACGTAAGGCCGATCGAACGGAAGCACTCCGGTGCTCGTTTTGCGGAAAAAGCCGCGACGAAGTGCGGAAGTTGATCGCCGGGCCCACCGTGTATATCTGCGATGAATGTATCGACCTCTGCAACGATATCATCTCCGAAGAGGGAGAGGAGGAGAAGGATGTCGTCTCGTCCTCCCTTCCGAAGCCGGTCGAAATCAAGCGCATCCTAGATCAGTATGTCGTCGGGCAGGATCGCGCCAAGAAGGTCTTGGCGGTGGCGGTGCACAACCACTATAAGCGGGTCAACTCGGGCGGCAATCAGGAGGTGGAGCTGCAGAAGGGGAACATTCTGCTGATTGGTCCCACCGGCACCGGGAAAACCCTGTTGGCCCAGACGATGGCGCGCATCTTGGACGTGCCGTTTACCATTGCCGACGCGACGACCCTGACCGAAGCCGGATACGTGGGTGAGGATGTCGAGAACATTATCTTGAAACTCTTGCAGGCCGCCGACTATGACGTCGAGAAGGCCGAGCGCGGCATCGTCTACATCGATGAAATCGACAAAATCAGCCGGAAGAGCGATTCGCCGTCGATCACCCGCGACGTGTCGGGTGAGGGCGTCCAGCAGGCGCTATTGAAATTGATCGAGGGCACGGTGGCCAATGTCCCTCCCCAGGGCGGGCGCAAACATCCCCATCAGGAATTCATTCAAGTCGATACCAGCCAGATTCTCTTTGTCTGCGGGGGCGCCTTCGTGGGGTTGGAGAACTTGATCGCTCAGCGTCTCCAGACTCGCGCGATGGGCTTCGGGGCCGATGTCAAAGGTCGCGGCGAGCGCCGGCTGGGAGAGGTTCTGGCTCAGGTGCAACCGGAAGATCTCCTCAAATTCGGGCTGATCCCCGAGTTCGTGGGTCGGCTGCCGGTTCACGCCACGCTTCAGGACCTCGATGAACATGCGCTGATCCGGATTCTCACCGAACCGAAAAACGCGCTCATCAAGCAATATGAGAAGCTGTTCTCATTCGAGAAAGTGAAGCTGAAGTTCACCAATGGCGCGTTGACGGAAGTCGCCAAGCGCGCCAATGCTCAGAAGACCGGCGCCCGCGGTCTGCGAGCCATCCTGGAAAGCGTGATGTTGGAGTTGATGTACGAAATTCCTTCCGCCAAGAACGTCAAAGAGTGCATTATTACCGAGGAAGTCATCCAAAGCACCGGTGCCCCCATCCTGATTTACGAACAAGATAAGGGTGTGAAGTCGGCCTAAGAGCGGAAACCGGATGGAGTCATTCCGCGGCGGTCACCTCCGGTGGCCGCCGCGGAATCGTTTTAGATGCGGCCGAGGAACCCGGAGATGGTATCGCGGCCCGCAGTCGAGCCGTGACAGATAATGCAGGATTGATACACCGCTTTCGGCTGATCCGAAACCACGACGTAGGTATGACGGGTATCGGACCATTGGAGCGTGTGCAAGCCGTTCAGATTGCCGGGGTGAAAGAGGATGTTCTTGAAGGCGATGACATCCCGTCCCGAGAGCCGGACTTCCTGCGGCGGCGTCATCAGCAGGGAGACGGTTTCACCCCCCACTCGATAGACCAGAGAGGCGGCCGGGTTCGCCGGGCTGCCGGTCACTCGCCCTCCCAGCAATTCCAAGTTGGGGACGGTCTGCGTCGGCAGGTTGAGGTTGAAATGGACCCGGCGCTCCAGCCAGGCGGAAACGACTTTTAAATCGCCGCTTCGAATTTGGAGCGTTGCAGGATCATCGAGGTAGGCGCGATGGGCCGCGACGGCCGTTTTTACGAGGCTGGGGACCTGTCGGCCGAAGATACCGCTCGAAACCGCCAACACCAAGATCACGCAGCCTAGGGCGATCGTCATGGCCATCAGACGGGGAGACCATCGGCGGGCGGGTTTCCGTGCCGCGTGCCGTGCCTCGCGCGA
>JBDSOK010000075.1:0-4133 GCA_039914845.1 Nitrospiria bacterium
GCGAGCGGCGGCACCCACGCCGTCCCCGAACCTGCGACCTTCCTGCTTTTTCTCATGGGGTTGATCGGCCTTGCGGCTGGGACGAGGCGCGGTTGCATCGCGAGGAGGCAGATCCGAAACGTCCTCAAGCGCCGCTGGGCCTCTTTCAGCGGTTCTGATGTTACTGGGCCACTGGCACAGCACACGCAAGTCCGACCGACCTAGCAGGGTGCTGAAAAGTCCGCACCCTGCTCTCCCAGGGGCTCGCGCCCCTAGGACGGCCCAGAAACCGGGGCCTGTGACCCCTCGAAGGGGGCCAACCCCCTTCGAGCAACCTCCACGCAGGCTTTTTCAGCAGCCTGCTAGTTGACGCTCCGGAGAGTCCTTTTGATCCGCCGATGACGTTGAGGACTGCATCCCTTGCCATGGTGATCATCCTTGGGCCGATCCTGGTCTGTGGTGCGGGGTTGAGTGCGGACAATCGGGTGGTCGTTGGGGCCTTTTCTTCGGCGGTCGAAGGGTCGCTTCCTCCAGGGTGGAAGCCGGAGATCTTTAAGAGGCGACAAGGCGCCCAGACCGCGTACGACGTGGTGCGCGACGGGGACACCACCGTGGTGCGCGCCGAGAGCGTCGGAACAGCCTCGGGGCTTGAGCACGAGGCTCCCGTGAATCTGGCTGACTACCCGGTGTTGCGGTGGCGGTGGAAGATCGACCACGTGGTCGCGTCCGGTGATCCTCGCCGGAAGGACACGGACGATTACGCGGCGAGGGTGTATGTGACCTTCGCGTTTGAGCCCGACAAGGCGAGCTTCGGCGAGGGAGTCCGATACCGGACCGCCCGGGCGCTGTTCGGCGGCGTCCCGTTCGCGGCCCTCTCCTATATTTGGGCGAGCCGCACCCCGGTTGGCACGCTGGTCGGGAGCCCTTACATGGGGGATATCGTGAAACTGATCGTGGTCGAAAATGCGGACTCGCAGGTGGGCGAATGGGTGGCCGAGGAGCGGAACGTGTACGAAGACTACCGGCGCGCATTCGGCAAGGATCCGCCGCCGGTCAGCGGCGTGGCCATCATGACGGATACGGACAACACCCGGGAGCGGGCCACGGCGTATTACGGCGACCTCATATTTTCGAAAGACTAGGCCGGAGACGCCACGCCGGGCCTCTCGGACTCCCTACGTCTTGACCTTGCGCTTGAGTCTCCGCTCGACGCTCGCGATTTTCGATTCCAGCCGTCCCTTGGCGCCCTTGCGGTAATCGACCTTGATGCCGACCGAGATTCGTTGACAGTCCTTGCGCATCCGCTCGTAACATGTCTTGACCACCGCAAAGACCTCGTCCCACTCGCCTTCCAACACGGTGCCCATGGGATTGAGACGATACGGCACGCCGCTCTTGTCGATGATGTCCAGCGAGCGCGCGACGTATCGGCCGACGCTCTCACCCTTGTCCAAGGGCGACATACTGAATTCGAGTAAGACCATTCGGGCTCCCTTACGTTGAGGGGGAAATCGGGGGCGAAGGCGATGGTTCTCCCAGCCATCCCAGTGTCGCGTCCGGGCGACAGTCGAAGTGCCCCAAGTACGGTTTGATGTCCAGCACCGGGGTGCCGTCCAGCACATCCAGGCCGCCGACGAACAAGCGCGTGCCCTCCCGTTTCGTCAGCCGCACCGTCAGGATGCCGATGGCGTTCGGCCGGTGGGGAGAACGCGAGGCAAAGACCCCGCGCTCCTGGACCTGGCCCGGCGGGACGACCCGCAGCGGCTTGGCCGTGCTGCGATGGAAGGCGAACAGCACGATGAGGTGCGAAAAGCCCTCGATGCCGAGCAAGCCGTCCGCATAGGCGGGGTCCAGCTCGATGAGGCCGTCGGCGGTCGGAACCTGACCGACGGACTTGGGAATGTCCCGGGTGTCGTGGTACGGGGTTCGGAACACCCCGATCGGCTCATACGTCACGGTCATGTCACGCCCCCAGATAGCGCCGGACATGCTCCCGCCGGTCGTCGGGGGTCCAGCCCAGCAGGCGGGCCATGCGATCGGCGACCGCGTCGCAGAGCGCGGGATCGCGGCGGTAGGGACCCAGCGCGATCGGAAGGCGGCGGCGGAGGACATCTTCCAACGTGCGCGCCAGTTCGTGCTCCACCGCGAAATCCACTTGCACGCCGATCCAGGGAAGCTGCGCATGCAGGCCGCCGCCTGGACCGCGTTCGGCGGCGAGATTGAGCAGCGCGCCGAATCGGGCGCCGTAGGTCTCGCGAAGCGCCGTCGTCTGGGCGTCGTCCAGTCCCAGCCCCTTGGCCCGCATGGACCACTCGGCGTCTTCTTCACGGCTCACCGGGCGGCCGCCGACGAGCGGCGTGCGGGCCGTGCGGCTGGAGGGAAATTCGGCGGGCGTGAGACGCTCAGCCACACGATTGACCACCCGCTCGGCCACGGCCCGCGCGGTGGTGAATTTGCCGCCTGCGATCGAGATGAGGCCATCGGCGCTTTCGATGATCAAGTCCCCGCGGCTGACTTGCGACGCGCTCACGCCTTCGGCATAGACCAGGGGGCGAACACCGGCGAACTCGGCGATGACGGCGCCGGTCCCGATCCCCGCCGCGGGAAATACCCGGCGTGTTTCATCGAGCAGATAGGTTCGTTCCTCCGCGGTGCAGGTCACGGCGGCGGGATCGCCCTGATAATCCAGATCGGTGGTGCCGATCAATGTCATGCCCCGCCACGGGAGCGCGAAGAAGGTGCGCCCGTCGCGGTGGGCCGACAGCGCGAGCGCATGACCCTTCAGCATCCCGGGAACGATCAGGTGCGATCCGCGGGTTTTCCGAATCGGCCGCGTGGGCCCGTCCGCCATGTCGCACACGCGGTCGAGCCAGGGGCCCGACGCGTTGACCACCACCCGCCCGCGGACCTCGCGCGCCCCGAGCCTCACGCCCGCGATGCGGTCGCCCTGCCTCACCAAGCCGTCGATCCGCGCGCGCGTTTCGAGGGTCGCGCCGTCCGCTCGCGCGGTCAATGCCGTCTCGAGGCACAGTCGCGCGTCGTCCATCTGCGCGTCGTAGAAGCGCGCCGAACCCAGCAACCCGTCGCCGCGCAGGGCCGGTTCGAGAGCGAGCGTCTGCTCGGCCGACAGCATGCGGTGCGACTCCACGTTGCGAAACCAGGCCAGCGCGTCATACAGCGTCATGCCCAGGCGGACCATCCACGCCGGCCGCGCGCCGCGGTAGATCGGGAAGAGAAACGGCAGAGGACGGACCAGGTGAGGGGCGACGCGCAGCCAGGTCGCCCGCTCGCGCGCCGATTCGGCCACCAAGCCGAAGGCGCCGTGTTCCAGGTACCGCAACCCGCCGTGGACCAGCTTGGAGGTGCGGCTGCTGGTGCCGCCGGCGAGATCGTCCTGCTCGAAGAGGACCACCCGCATCCTGCGTGCCGACGCCTCGCGGGCCACGCACGCGCCCATGATCCCCCCGCCGATCACGATCAGATCGAAGTCGCCGTCGAACACCGCACTCCTTTTCGGAATGAACCGCCCGCCGCGGCTACTATAGCACAGCAGGGCGCTGAAAATTCCGCAGGACCCCGCCCGAGCCGCCAAAATTGACAGTGTCGCGAAGCCCACGGTAAGATGCGCCGACTCTGAGGAGACCGATGGGACATCTGGAGCACCGGGCGCAGGCGCCGCGTGAGGTCGCGTGTTTCGTGGTCACATGCAGCGACAGCCGGAGCGCGGACGACGACCGATCCGGCGATGCCATCCGCACGTTGCTGCTTGCGCACGCCCACCGCGTCATCGGGTCCGAGGTGGTCAAAGATGATCTGGACGCGATCATCTGGTTGCTGGAACGCCTCGCGGGGAATGTCGGCATCCAAGCGGTGATTTTCACCGGCGGGACCGGGATTTCCTCGCGCGATTCCACGTTTGAAGCCATCGACAGTCTCTTGGAGAAACGGATCGACGGATTCGGCGAGTTGTTCCGTTGGCTCTCATATCAAGACATCGGACCAGCCGCCATGCTCAGTCGCGCCACCGCGGGGCTGTATCGGGGGAAGGTGATCTTCGCGCTACCCGGATCGGAAAATGCCGTCCGCCTCGCGATGGAACGTTTGATTCTGCCTGAATTGGGTCATGCCGTCTGGCTGGCGGGACGGTAGGAGCC
>JBDSOK010000127.1:0-4065 GCA_039914845.1 Nitrospiria bacterium
CCGAGTGACCGCGGCGTGAAATGCCAGAGATGGTAGGGAATTCTCCAACCCACCCACTCCGCGCCGTAGCCTTCGGCATCGCGACTTCGATAGTTGGGAAGCTCGATGACGACCGTGCCCCCTTCACGCAACAGGGTATGGACCGACCGGATCACGCCAACCGGGTCGCGCGTGTGCTCCAGGCTGTGCCACATAGTCACCACATCGAAGCGCGGCGTCGCGTCCAGGTCGCCGACCTCGCCGACGGTCACCGGAACCCCCAATTCGCCCCGCGCACGCTCGGCGGCCCAACTCGACAGTTCGATCCCTTCCACGTCGAAACCCTGGGCCCGTGCGGCCGCCAGAAAATACCCGGTCGCACTCCCCACATCCAAGAGCGTGCCACCGGACACCCATGACCGCACACGGGCCGCCCGACCGCGCTGACCGCTGACACCGCGGTCCCGGTCGGCGGCGGTCTCCGCATACCCGATGCGATGATCGGCAAAATAGGCCTCCTGGTAGAGCCGCGTCAACTCGGCGGCGTCCGGCCACGGCGACAGCATTCCGAGCGCACACGGCGCGCACTCGACCACCGTCCACTCCTTGACCCGAACCACCGGCGTCAGCGTCGGCGATCCGCACAGAAGACAGGTCTTCATCACGTGATCATAAATCCTTGAGGATCGCCAAGAGCGTTTCGCGATGGAGGTCCTGGGAATAATATTTGGCGACTTTTTCCCGGCCCTTCAGGCCCATCGAGCGCCTCAGGGCCTTCTCTTCGATCAGCGCCGAGAGATACTCCACCCACTGCTTCCGGCCCTTGGCAAGAAATCCGTCCACGCCATGGTCGATGATCTCGTTGTTGACGCCGACCGGCGACGCCACGACGGGTACGGCAACCCCGAAATACTGCAAGATCTTGTTGCCGCATTTCCCCATGGTCCAAATATCGTCGTCCAAAGGCATGATGCCGATGTCCATGCTCCGCAAATCTTCGACGTGCTCTTCCGCCGTCCAGGGCTTCGTGATGATGCGGACGCCGTCGATTTCGAGAGATCCCCTGCAGACGATCTTCAGCCGTACCCGCGGATAGCGACTCGAAATGTCCTTGAGCGCCTCACCGATGGATTGGACGTATTTCACATTGCCCCGGGTGCCCAGCCAGCCGATGACGATGTCGTCCGACACCGCATCGTAATCCTTCGGGGTATAGGCGGAGACGTTGATCGGGGTCGGGACGATCCGGACGTTCCGATTGTTGTATCGAGCGAATTCATACAGGAAGCGATTGCCGGCCAACACGACCTGTGCGTTCTCCACCATGCAAATAAACCGCCGGAAGAACGTGCCCTCAAGCGGCTCATTGCGCTCGACCTCATGGAACATGATCGAATCATCGAGGTCGAAGGCGATATGCGGGTTGAGGGCCCGCATCATCTTGATCTCGAATTGCCTGAGGAGTTTTTTCTGGATGAACACGGCGTCGTAACGCCTCACGGAGGCCATGACGGCGAGCCGGCCCGCCAGACCCGGTGGCATCGGCACGACGGTACAGGAGATGCCGTTCTCCCGGATATAGTCCAGCGAATCGAGAACCCTCTGCTGGGTGCTCGCCTTGGGCGGATTCAGCGTCAGGAAGAGCACTGTTTTCGAGGCGTTCTTCGTACTCATCTATGGTCTGCGAGACGCGTCACTATAGCAATCCACCGTTCACGATGCAAACCTGCGGCTCTGTGCCGGGGCTTGCGGGGACCGATGAACTCAGGCAGAATACCCGGCGGTATTCCGCGCCGCGTCTGCTTCGCTCGCGGCGGGTGGGAGGATGGCGATGTTGTCGCATGAAGAAATGATCGGTCTTCAGGCAGAAAAACACGATCTCATCCGAACGAATGATTTCAAGACGAGGGAAGAGTACGTTCTGCATCTCATTCATGCCTTCCCGTACGTTCAAGCGGCCCGCTTCGCTGAACACCACACCGTGTTGGACTTCGGTTGCAATACCGGCTATGGCACCGCCATCGTGTCCCGGTCGGCCAAGAAGATCGTGGGAGTGGATGTTTCGGCGAAAGCCATCTCCTCCGCACACGAACAACATGGTCACCTGGGGATAGACTTCCAACTCATCGACGGAACGCGACTGCCGTTTTCAGACCACACATTCGACATCGTGATCAGCTTTCAGGTGATCGAGCATATTGTCGATTATGAACAATACATTCGTGAACTCAAACGCGTGCTCTCACCCCAGGGCATCGTGCTCTTGACCACCCCGAACGCCCTTTTGAGACTGGATCCCGGGATGAAACCCTGGAACAGATTTCATGTGCGCGAGTTTGAGGCATCGGGCTTTCAAGCGCTGCTCGGCACGTTTTTCTCGACGGTCGGCATTTTCGGGCTCTTTGCACCGGATGATCTGTACTCCGTTGAGGTGAATCGCGTGCGGAGGGCACGGGAGAACGCGAGAAACAAAAGCAGAAGGGAGCGTGCCGCTCCGTTCCGAGCGTCCGTGTCGGCCACAGCCCGAGCGACAGCGACAAGAATGCTGCCCGCATCCCTGCTCGCCACCACACGGGCGTTCCGACACGCCATGGCCTCCGTGTGGAACCCGAAGAGCCGTGTGCCGGCCGTTGAACAAGCATTTATGGATGAACATACGCTTGAAGACTTGTTCTATCGTCGGAATGATTTACAGTCCGCCTTGGACTTATTGGCCCTCTGTGGCGATAACAGGGATCGCGTCGAAGACTGTCGACAGCGCTTGAAAATGGAGTAATCCGCTAAGCCACCGTGGCGTCGAGGTCCGGTGCGATCCGACATTTTTCGGCCGCGACCCTGAGGTAGAGCGCCTCAAGCCGCTTGATCATGGGGGCGGCGCCGAAGACCGCTTCGGTCCGCGCACGGCCGGCAGCCCCCATCTCGCGGGCCCGCGAGGGACTCGCCATCACGGCGAGCAGAGCGTCCGCGAGGGCCTCCGGCGATCCCGGCGGCACCAACTGCCCGCTGCAGCCGTCGCTGACCACCTCGGAGACTCCACCGATCCGGCTCGCCACCACCGGAAGCCCGGAGGCCATCGCCTCGACCAGCGCCAACCCCTGTCCCTCCCACAGCGACGGAAACACGAAGAGGTCCATGGCCCGCAACAGATACGCCACATCCCGCCGCGCCCCCGTGAAGACGACTCGTTCTCCAACACCCAGGCGCGCAGCTTCTTCCTGAAGCGGCTTCGCGAGTGACCCGTCTCCCACCAGCACCAGGAACGCACGCGCGTTCGTTTTCACCACCCGGTCGAGAGCGCGGATGAGATGAATGTGGCCTTTCTGCGGCTCCAGGCGACCCACCGTGCCCAGGACATAGGCATCCCGAGGAAGACCCAACTCGTCCCGGACGGTGGACGGATCGACGGCACGCTGAAAAGGCGCGAGGTCGATGCCGGTGGGCATCACGTCGATGGACTCCGGTCTGACCCAATCATAGCGAATGAGGTCTTGCTTGACCGCCTCCGAAACCACGATCTGGCGGTCGGTGTAGTGGGCCAGGACCCGATTGATGAATCGGCGTTTCCATTTACGGCGGTGGTAGACGTTGTGCGTCGTGGCGATCACCCCCGGCACGCCGGCCAACTTCGCGGCGATGCGGCCGTAGACCCCGGGGTTGTAGACGTGGGTGTGCACGATGTCGATTTTTTTGGCGCGCATGAGTCGCACCAACTGCCGGACGATGCCGGGATCCCAGCGTTTATGCTGCATCCGCCCGAAGGCGACGATCTCGATGCCCGCTTTCTTGATCTCTTGACCGATCGCGCCTTCCTCGCCCAAACAGACGACGGAGGGTTCAAAGCGTGCCGCGTTCAGCCCCCGCACCACGGTGAGAATGTGCTGTTCGACTCCCCCGACCGGCAGAGTGCTGATCACGTATAAAACCTTGATCCTTCGTGGATGCACGGCGACCGTGGCCATCACGAACCGACCTTCGCGTGGGGGTGAGGCGCCATGCCGGCCACGCTTCGATCGTGTGGACGGACGACACCTACCTCGGCATCCGGAAGCGGCGCGAGGTAGAGGCCCAGCCAGATCATCGCCAGGA
>JBDSOK010000171.1:0-2770 GCA_039914845.1 Nitrospiria bacterium
CATGCCGGCCGTGCCTTTTCCCATTTTGTGACCCTCGTCAGCAATCGAGAGAGTTCCCAGACCGCCCACGAAGAGCACCGCGGCCCCCATGGACATGAGATGTTTCATCGGCTCCTCCTTGAGTGAAACAAACGGTAGCATCTGCCCTACCAAGCGCCCACTGTATAATCTGCTTCGGCTCATCGAGTCAAGCATTCGTCCACCAGGGACCTGCGCACCCGGTTGATGTGGCCGAGGCCCGGTTGCACCGCCGCGAGACGACGCCGTGAGTAAGGACGAGCTTCGGCTTTCGTCCGCCGTTCGCCATTGCCGTCGCCGCCGGTCTTGGCTGATAATGATCGTGAGGGGGCCGTCGAAGCCCCTCGGATCTGCCATCCAAGGAGGTACTCATGAACGCCGATCAATTTAAAGGACGTTGGAAGCAGTTTAAGGGTGAACTGAAACGTCAGTGGGGAGATTTGACCGACGATGACCTTCAGCAAGTGGAAGGCGATTACGACAAGCTCCGCGGCAAGGTGCAGGAACGGTATGGCGACAGAAAAGACGAGATCCTCCGCTGGGTCGATCAGTGGCATGAGCGTCAACGCGCGGCGTAGGACGCTCGCTCCGTCACACTGATCGGGATCTCTAGCGCATTTCAGGGGCGGGAACGGCCGAATCGGATCGTTCCCGCCCCAATCCCATGGTTCTGGCGCCGTTCGGGATGCAGCGCGAATCGCCGTCCGATTCCCTGCTTTACGTACTTGAAGACGGCGGTCCGACGTTACGTCGAGGTCTTCATCGACTCCTTCAGGTCCTGAACCGCCCGCGCCACGTCCCCCTCCGTCGATCCGAACCGGTCCACCATCACCTTAATGGCTTGATTCATCGCTTTGGTCATCTTCACGATCTGCTCTTCGGCTGTCATCTCACATCTCCTTCTCCAATCACGACGGGCAGGACGCCCGGCATGGCTACCATCGTTCTTGCTCTTGCCGACTGAAAGAGGTCCAGACCGCCACACCCCACGTCAGGGCCGTCGCGGCCAGTAATGCACTGATCAGGTACATCTCGCTCACCTCGCTCTCATGAGTCTAAAACTCCAAGTGCGCTCTCCCTCCCTAAGAAGGCGACAAATACCAGAGAGACTGTGGCGTGGAAGCGGCGGAGACTGGGGGATCGGTCGCGTGGTGGCCAACGAACCGCGAAGGATATAACAGCCGGCGGAGCTTGAAACGTCAGGTTCGATACTACGCGCAAGCGGCAGGAGCGGTCAAGGCGATACTCGTCGTCCAGGCGAGTATTCAGCGCGTCAAGCGCCACCCCAAGCCGGTCAAAGCGGTTTCAAGCGCGAACCGATGATCGACTCGCGAAGGCCCCCGCTCCCTCTGTTTTGATTGACAGATCGTCGAATCACGGACTTATTTGATCAGTACGGGGGCGTGCTGTGCGGGATCCGCGTTGCGGAGGCGCTCACGCCCCTGCCGGAGGCCATCCGATGGAACCGACGTGCGTGCACCTGTGCCCGACCTCATCCCCCGACGACGTGCAACACGGTCTCGACGTCGTCGTTCGAAGCGGGGCGAAGAGCCTGCTGATATTGGCGTGCGACGCCGATCGATGGACGCCTGACACCATCGACACGTGCCTGACCGCCCTTCCGTTCCCGGTCTTCGGCGGGATCTTCCCCCAACTGATTCATGGAGACCGGCGCCTCGATCACGGCACCCTCCTGATCGGTTTGGCCTCACCGGTCGAGGTGATCGTGCTCGACCGGCTCTCGACCCGGGGGGAAACACTTCATGACGAGATCCGCACGCGGTGTGCCGCGGTCGCCCGCGCGGCGGGCCTGATCGTCCTCGTCGACGGATTGGCGACGCACATTGAACCGTTCGTCGAGAGTCTCTACAGCCTGGTCGGAGCCGGACCCAACGTGGTCGGCGGAGGCGCCGGCTCGCTCGACTTCATCCAGAAACCCTGCCTGTTCACCAACGCGGGTCTCGTACAAGACGCCGCGATCGTCGTCGGGCTGCCCTTCGCCGTGGGTCGCGGCGTGCAGCATGGCTGGGAAGTTCTCGACGGTCCCTACCTCGTGACCGGCTCGCACGGCCACGTGCTGGAGACCCTCAATTACCGACCGGCGTTCGACGTCTATCGCGAGCGCGTCGAAGCGGCGTCCGTCTTACGGTTCGCCGACCGGGATTTCTTCTCGATCGCGAAAACCTATCCGTTCGGCATCGAACGACTGGACGGCGACCTGCTGGTTCGCGATCCGATTCGAGTCGATCACGGCGCCTTGATCTGCGTCGGCGATGTGCCTGAACACGCCATGGTCTACGTGCTCCAGGGCCGGCCCGCCCGGCTGATCGAGTCCGCGGGCGAGGCCGCAAGCGAGGCTCGCGGAGGCTCCACGCCCCTCGGAACGACGGACATGCCCTCGGCCCTCGTCTTCGACTGCATCAGCCGCGTCCTGTTTCTGGATGCCGAGTTCGACCGGGAGTTGAACGCCATCCGGCGGGGCCTGGGCGTCCATCGCCACGCCTTCGGCGCCCTGACCCTGGGAGAGATTACCAATACCCGCAACGGCCCCATCAGCCTGCTCAACAAATCGACCGTGATCGGCGTCTTCTAACGCGGATGACGACGCTGCAACTGATCTCGATCCAACACGAGCTCGGGATGGCCGTCGGCCTCGATCTGCGCCTGGACCCCATGCTGCGGCACTTCGCGGCGGCGTGCATTCGCCGGTTGGGCCTCGCCGGCGCCCATTTCCTGTTCTTCCAGAACGACG
>JBDSOK010000183.1:0-9689 GCA_039914845.1 Nitrospiria bacterium
CCCCAGAGCCCCGCGCCCAAATAGAAATTCCAGTTCATCACGTAGCTGACCACGGCGCCGCCGAAGACCGAGTGCGAGAGCCCATGGCCGATATAGCTCATGTTGCGGAGGACGATATAGACGCCGATCAGGCCGCAGATCGCGCCGGTCATGGCCGCGGCGAGCATCCCGTGGCGGAAGAACTCGTACTGCCACGGCTCAAACAGGGTCACGATCGCCCACCTCCTGCAGGCCCGCGGGAACGGGATAGTGCGCGCCGGCGTTGGGACTGTCCGCAATCAAGAGCAGCCCGTCCTGCCGGACCACCACCATCTCGGAATTGTAGGTCCGGCTCAAAATCTCCGAGGTGAAGACCTCCTGCGGGTCGCCTTGCGCGACGACGGCGTGGTTGAAACAGATCACCCACGGCAGATGGCGCGCCACGCTATTGAGGTCATGGGTGGTCAGAATGATCGTCACCCCTTCGCGGTTCAACTGCGAGAGTAAGTGCAGAATATGATGCTGGGTTTTCAAATCGACGCCCGCCGTGGGTTCATCCAGGATGAGAATGCGCGGCCGGCTGATCAGGGCGCGCGCCAGAAACACGCGTTGCTGCTCGCCGCCCGACAGCGCGCGGATCTGGCGGCCGGCATACTGCCGGATGCCGAGGTGGTCGAGCAAATCCAGGGCGATGCGGCGGTCTTCCCGGCTGGGCCAGGGCAACCACCCCATCTCGCGCTGCCGGCCCATCAGCACCACCTGCTCGACCGTCACCGGAAAATTCCAATTGACGGTTTCGATCTGCGGCACATAGCCGACGCCGCGGGGGGTGCGGCCGTCGACGCGCTGTCCCGCCACCGTCACCGACCCGGCCGTGACGCCCACGATTCCCAAGATCACTTTGAGGAGCGTGGTCTTGCCTGATCCGCTGGGGCCCACCACGCCGGTGTAGAGTCCGGAGGGAATATCCAAGTCCACTCCCTCGAACACCACTTTCCCGTCATAGCCTGCGCTGAGCTGCGCGAGGCGAACGATCGGCGATGCCGTACGGTCGATCTTCGGTGTCAGGCGATCGTCGGTCACCGCGGGGGCCGGGTCGTCGTGACGGGGTCTGACGCGTTCATGGCTGATCCTTTTCGCTCATCGGGTGAAAGAAGCCTCTTACCGTAGCAGACGGCTTAAAAAGCTGTCAAGACAAACGATCGCCGAACCGTCGGCGCCCGCCACAACGGTCACGATGACGATTGCGCCGGCGAATTTGCTATACTGTGCGCGGGCCGACTCACCCGCTTCCACCGGACGCATACCTTGATGCCCGAATGATCGAAGACATCCGCCTGCACGGACAAGTGAACCCCATGGTCGAATACTTTGCGACCATCGCGGGACGGGCCGTCGGCCATCAATTCTTCTATGAGCCCTCTCCGGATGGACAGTCCGGCACCATCCGATTCTTCGCCGCGGGACACGAATTTCTGATCGGCCGCGACGGTCTCAGCTACAAGGGCAACGGCGGGAGCTTTTGCCGCTATATGTTCGGCGTCAATCTTCCGCTCAAGGACTTGGTCAAGAAAGAGGTGGTCAACCGCCTTGTGCTGAACGGCGCGATCCTCGACCCCACGGGACAATCGATTCGATTTACCGATCAGACCGATCGCCGGGAGGGATACGAGGAAGTGTTTCGCAGCGGCAATGCCCTCTGCAATTATTATTTCTTCGTGCAATTGCCGGAGCAAAGCCCCCTCCATAAACAGCAGGAGTCGCTCTTGCGGTTGATCGGACGCGCAGTCAAGCATTCGCCGCACGTGGCCGTCCAGGACGATGTGCAGATCGCCCATACCCTCTATGAGACGCTCAAAGAACCCCGCGCGATCGTCTATCTCTTCAAACTGACGCACCGGGGCCACGCCGCATATTACCACTACTACCAGCACGTCTATGCCGCGCGAACCCAGAGCGAAGAGGCCGTGGTCCGGCGACTGGGCGAGATCGTGGAACAGTACACGATCGACTTGTACCAACAAACCCGCATGCAGATCGACGTGGTGTATCAGCACCCCGACAACAAGCGGTTAATCGACGAGTACAAGGATTTGCTGGTGGACATGCTGACCGATCCGAGCTCGACCCAGGCCATCCTGGCCAAGCTCAACCGGCTGCGCACGTTGAGCGTGCGTCACGCGATTCCGCTGGAAGTCTTCCACACGCTGGACGGTATTTTCTTAAAAGACAAGACCGATTCGGTCGAGCGTTTCGAAGAACCGGAGCACCTGTCGGCCGCCCGCAGCATCCTCGACAGTCTGTTTCTGCAGGTCGGATCAAGCGACGGCACCGTGCTCAAGGAGGAACTGGCCACGCTCCTGCGCGCCAAACGCCAGGCCATCGAGCGCCGGGACTTCGCGTTCGACGCCTTGCTCCTCGACGTGGGCAAGAGTTGCGACGAGTACGCCTCGCAGTCCGGCGATGCCCGGATCCTCGAGCGGTTCAGCCTGATCGTCACCTGCTTCGACCGATTCGACGCCACGTACACCTATCTCAATCAAATGGTCTTCATGGATGACGACCAGACGACCGAGGCGGTGCTGAAAACCATCCATGCCAACAAGAAAATTTTCGATGACCTGGCCCCCAAACTCTTCAAGGAATTGTTCATCGACTCGATCGTCAAGGACCGCTACTTGAACGACTTCGGCCGCCGCAAGATTTTCATCGTGTTCCAAGGCCTCAAAGAGGTCGATGAGAACCGGGCCACGCTCATGGAAGTCGCCAATCAAGTTCGACAGGTCAATACCGAAGCCCTCGTATACCGGCAGGTACATCGTCACTTGAGGAAATTCCTGAAACAATTCGTCAAGGCGGACCGATCGGAAGCCGTGATCCATTTGCGGGACCAGCTCTCCCAGGAGTTGGTCGGGAAAGGCGTCATTCCCATCCCGATTCCCGAAGGCGTCTTCCACAAAATTCTGCGTGATTTACACCGCGAGGCGGTGTATTTTTATGAGGTCTTGCCCACGCTGGTCGCCTCGCCGAAGGATTCCGACGGGCGCCGGGACGCCTACTTCTCCTCGAGCGGCGTCGATCGCTATGAACTCGAGGAACTCGAACGCGAATATTTCCATCAACACCGCTTGGATGAAACATTGCTTCAGACGCTTCAACGTTAAACCGGATCATGTTCACAGAAGGAGCCCGATCATGAGAGTCAGGACCGCTCACTCCCGCTTACCCCGCGTCGCCGGCTTTGCCGCGGCGATGGCTTGCGCCTTCACCCTCTTGGGCGGGTCCCTCACCGATGCCGCCCCGCCTAAAGACCTTCCGGGCCTTAAGGCGCTGAGTGAATTGCAGGACGTGTTCGTCGATCTCGCCGAACACGTCAAACCGGCGGTCGTGAACATTTCGACCGGAAACCCGGCCGTGCCGCCGCGGGACGGCGAACGATTTCGCCAGCGCCCCGATTCTCCCAGCAGCGGCTCCGGCGTGATTATCGACAAGGACGGCTATATCGTCACCAACAACCACGTGGTGGGCGACGCGACCGACGTGCAGGTCCGGCTCCTGGATAAGCGTAAATTCGCGGGGAAAGTCATCGGCCGGGATCCCGACACCGATCTCGCCATCGTCAAAATCACGTCCAAGACGCCCCTGCCGGTTGTGCCGCTGGGCGATTCATCCCTGGTCAAGGTCGGCCAATGGGTCGTGGCGGTCGGCAACCCCTTCGGCCTGGAGAGCACCTTGACCGTCGGCGTGGTCAGCGCGTTGAAACGCGAAAACGTCAATCTGTCCCGCTATGAAGACTTCATCCAGACCGACGCGTCAATCAATCCCGGCAACAGCGGAGGCCCGCTGTTCAACATCCGGGGCGAGGTCATCGGCATCAATACCGCCATCATCAATTTCGCACAGGGCATCGGATTCGCGATTCCGTCCAACATGGTCCAGGACGTGGTGCCGCAGTTGATCGCCAAGGGCCGGGTCAGTCGCGGCTGGCTGGGCGTGGGCATCCAGCCGGTCACCGAGGAGCTGGCCAGCCAGTTCCGCCTCGAACGCGAAGAAGGCGTCCTCGTCAACGAGGTCTTCGACGGCGAACCGGCCCACAAGGCCGGGGTCCAACCGGGAGATATCATCTTAATGGTGGAAAACACCACGGTCGATACGCCCACCGGCCTGGCCAAAGCCGTGGCGGGCCTTTCGCCCGGCAAACCCATGACCTTGAAGATCCTGCGCAACGGCGAGCGGCGGCAGGTCTCGGTGCTGCTGACCGAACGCAAAGACGAATCGGCAACCGCGGAGGCGGTGCCGGCCAAAACCCCCGAATCGGCGCTCGGCCTGAATATTCAGGACATCACCAAGGAAGTCGCGGAGCGGCTCAAACTCAAAGACACGAAGGGCGTGCTCGTCACCAAGGTGGAGTCCGACAGTCTGGCGGACCGGGGCGGCCTGAAAGAAGGCGACGTGATCAAGGAAATCAATCGGCATGCGATCGAGAGCGCCGAAGACTTCCGTAAGGTCAGCGGAGCGCTCAAACCCGAAGACGGTGTCCTGCTGCGCCTGATCCGAGAGCAGCGCGGCCTGTTCCTCGTGCTGAACGACAAGCAGTAGGGGGTTGAGAAAACCGGCTGCTCAAAACGTCCCAGATGCAAGGCCGCAGGGAGGGAGGAAACCGGAGCGTACTGAACCCGTACGTGAGGATTTCCGACCGACCGAGCACGCCGCAGATGGGCGTTTTCAGCAGCCGGCGCTTGCCGCGCTGGATCATGCCTGCCTCTGGCACCCCTTCACCCAAATGCAGGAGTGGACCGCCGAGCCCCCGCTCATTCTGACCGAAGGAGAGGGCGTGCGGGTCCGCGACGCGGAGGGGAATTGGTATCTCGACGCGGTCTCCTCGCTGTGGGTCAATGTTCATGGGCACCGCAAACGCGAAATCGACGAGGCGATCGTCGCGCAACTCGGCCAAATCGCGCACTCCACTCTGCTCGGCTGCTCCTCGCCTCCCGCGATCCTCCTGGCGCACCGACTGGTCGAGCTGGCGCCGCCCGGGCTGACCAAGGTCTTTTACTCCGACGACGGGTCGACCGCCGTCGAGGTGGCGCTCAAGATGGCCCTTCAGTATTGGCAGCAGACCGCGCCGCCGCGCCCCCGCAAGACCAAGGTCCTCGCCTATTCGCTGGCCTACCACGGAGACACGGTGGGAGCGGTCAGCGTGGGCGGAATCGACGTGTTCCACGCGCGCTTCGCGCCCTACCTCTTCCCCACGCTTCGCGTCCATCCTCCTCACTGTTACCGCTGCCATTTGAACTTGCGCTTCCCGTCCTGCGAGACGGCATGCCTGGCGGAGGTGGAGGAGACGTTGAACACGCACGGCGACGAGCTCGCCGCGCTGATCGTCGAACCGCTGGTGTACGCCGCCGCCGGCATGTTGACCGCGCCGCCGGGCTATCTGGCCCGGTTGCGCGAGTTGTGTACGCGCTACGACGTGCTCTTGATCGTGGATGAGGTCGCCACCGGGTTCGGCCGCACGGGCGCGATGTTCGCGTGCGAACGGGAAGGCGTCACGCCGGATCTGATGACCGTCGCCAAGGGGCTGACCGGCGGGTATCTCCCGCTCGCGGCCACCCTCGCCACCTCCGCGGTCTACGACGCGTTTCTGGGGACGTCTGCCGACTTCCGCACGTTCTTTCATGGCCACAGCTATACCGGCAATGCCCTGGCGTGCGCGGCGGCGTTGGCCAACCTCGACATCTTCGTCCACGAGCGGGTGATCGAGGGATTGCCGCCGAAAATCGACCGGCTCGCCCTCGCCCTCGCGCGCCTCGCCGATCACCCCCATGTGGGCGACATTCGCCAATGCGGCCTGATGGCGGGGATCGAGCTGGTGGCGGACCGCGCCACGAAAGCCCGGTTTCCCCTCGCCTCGCGCATCGGGTGGACCGTCAGCCGTGAAGCCCGCGCGCTCGGCCTCTTGACCCGCCCGCTGGGCGACGTGTTGGTCCTGGTCCCGCCGCTTTCCGTCTCGATCGAGGACATCGATCAGATGGTGGACATCGTCCGGTCGGCCATCATTCGCGTGCTCGGGCCGTAAGCCGGAGCCGCCTCTTCCGCCTCCCGCCCGACGCCGCCGTCGGGCTTTCTCCTCCCGGTCGAGCTTGAACAGCCGTTCGAGGCTCTGTTAACGTACCGGTAGGGTTCGCGTTTCCCGTCCGTTCCGCCCACCCGTTCCCCCTTCGGCGTCGAGTCGAGCACCGGTAAAGGAAGACGTGTGCGCAGTGAGTGCGTCAGACAGCTCATCACGAGAGGAATCGTCGTCCTGTGCGGGGTCGCATGCCTCATCGGCGGATCGATCTCCCGGGCCCAGGAATCGCCGCCGTCGCCCGCGCCGAAGGAGAGCGAACACCGCTCGCCGGAGGCTCCGGATCCCGCGCTGTTCGGGGGATATCCCCTGGGCCACGTCCGCTTCGACGGCGCGTCACGAACGTGGCGCCGGCCGCTCCGCTCGGTGGTCGCCACCCGCGCCCCGCAGTGGTGGGCGTCCCTCTTGTTCTGGCGCAAGGCCACCCGCTTCGATCCGACTGCCGCGGAAACCGATCGCGAGCGGATCGTGACCTTTTATCGCGACCGCGGATATTACCAGGTCGAGGTGGGACTGATTCAGGTTCGCCCCGACGAGAAGACGGTAGACGTGATCTTTCCGATCCGGGAAGGCCTGCGGGTGCGCGTCGCGGCGCTGTCGCTCACCGTCGAGGGCGAGAAACCCCCGAAGGGCGAGGATTTCCGAGCGGTCCTGCCCTTACAAGCCGGAACCGCTTTCGACGCCGATCGGTACGGCCGATCGAAACACTATCTGGCGAGATGGTATGCCGCCCAGGGGTACGCCCACGCGAAGGTACGCGGCACCGTGCAGGTCGACGCGGCCGCCGCGACCGCCGCCGTCGATCTCGACGTGCAGACCGGAGCCTCCTACCGACACGGTGACACGGAGATTCTCCGCACGGGCCGCTATGAGGTGGACCCCAAGATCATCCGCCGCGCGCTGTTCTGGAAACCCGGGGACCTGTACGACGTGCGCCGTCTGTCCGAGACGCAGCAAGCCCTCTACGCCACCGGCCTGTTTACCACCGTGGAGGTTTATCCCGAAACGGAGGGCTGGACCCCGCGCGACGAACGCACGCGATTCAACGCCCTCGGCGAGCGCGAGTTTTTTCCGATGCGGACGACGATCCGAACGATTTCGGGGCGCCCGCGCCAACTGTCGCTGGGACTGGGTTGGGGCACGGACGATCGACTGCGGGGCACGGTCGGATGGGCGCATCGAAATCTCTTCGGCGACGGCGAGCAATTGTCGTTCACGGCGCGCGCCTCTCGCCTGGGCTATGAAGGGAGCGGTTCGTTCGTCGATCCGGCGCTCTTCGGCACGCCCAACCGCTCGCGATCGACCGTCGCGCTGGGTCGGCGCGTGGAGCCGCCGTACGACCTGATTCTCTTCCACGGGGAGGTCACGGCGGAGCGTACGCTGCGTCGCGGCGTGACGGTGGGCGCCGGCCCGGTCTTCGAGAGTGCGCGGCTCTCCGGCGTGGCGGCGCCGGTCGAGGCGCGCTACGTCCCCGATCCTCATGTTGCCACCGTCGCGCTGCAGGCCAACGTGCTGTATGACACCACCGACAATCCGCTCGACGCGAAGAAGGGCCTGCGCGGTGCGGCCGCCGTCGAACGGGGATGGGACAGCCTCGGCGGCGAGGTGCGGTATTGGCAGACGTCCCTCGACGGGCGGATGTACCTGCCGCTCGGCGAACGGTGGATGCTCGCGGGACGCGGTCAGGTCGCCCGGATCACGGCCGACGGGGCAGCGCCGGTGCCCCTGTATCGCCGGTACCTGACCGGGGGCGCCGCGGGCGTGCGGGGGTATGGGCGGCATGTGATCGGATTTCGCGACCCCGAGGACCATCTGGTCGGCGGCACCTCGCTGGCCCTCTTTTCCCTGGAGCTGCATGTCCGGCTCAACAAAAAAATCGAGTTCGTCGGCTTCGGCGATGCCGGCCAAGCCCCGGATGACGGCGCGCCGTGGGCCGACTTGGCCTACGGCGCCGGGGTAGGCGTGCGGTATCACACCCTGGTCGGCCCCCTCCGCGTCGATGTGGCGTATCCCTTGACCGAGATGCCGTTTCCCACCGCGTGGCGAATCCACGCCAGCATCGGACAGGCCTTCTGATGACGACCGATCCGGCACCGCGACACACGCCCCGGGGCCGCGCGAGACGACTCCTCGTCCGGACCGCCGTCACGCTCGGAATCCTCCTCGCGCTGGGTATCGCCCTCGCGGGCCTCCTCCAGACGCGCTGGGCTCACACGCAGATTCGGGATCAGGCGCTCACGTGGCTGCGCCCGAAGCTCGACGGCGTCCTGACCGTCGGCCGCCTGGAGGGCAATCTGCTGGGGCATGCGATCGTGCGGGACGTGGTCTTGACCCATCGCTCGGGCTCGGCCGTCGAAACCATCCAAATCGACGTCGTGGACGTCCGCTATAACCCGCTGGGATTCGTCGTCGGCAGGCCGCGCCTCTCCCGATTGAGGGTTATCGGCCCCGACGCGCGCCTGATCCGCCGCGCCGGGGCCTATCCGATCGCCGGGATCTGGATCGCGCCGAGTTCGAACACCCGCGGCGGCCGCTTCGCGATCGAGCGCCTCATCATCGAGGGCGGCCGGGCGCGCATCGAGGACGTGGACTCGGGCACGGTCGTCACCGAATTCCAGAACCTCGCGGTGGAGGCCGCGGTCTCACGAACCGGCGAAGCGATCGAGATTCCCATCACCTCGCTCCACATGGTCGCGCTCACCCCCCACGTACCGGTCGATGCGTTGTCGGGGCGGATCGTGTGGCGGACGCCGCGACTGGAACTCCACGATGTCCGATTCGTCAGTCGCGAGACCCGGCTGGCCGGATCGGCGTCGGTGGACGATTTGGCGACCTGGCGGGGCTTGGACGGTTCCCTCTCCGGAGTCGTGTTGCTCGAGGAATGGTTGGCACGGGCGCAGGGGCGCACCGCCGTGCAGATGACGTTGGACGAGGCCGAGGGCCGGCCTCGCGCCAGGGCGCACCTCGTTCACGCGGGGGGGACCGCCGACGCGACCCTCATCCGCAGAACGAATGGCTCGGTCGAAGCTGAGATCAGCG
The DNA here is from genome assembly GCA_039914845.1 of Nitrospiria bacterium. Taxonomy (GTDB): domain Bacteria; phylum Nitrospirota; class Nitrospiria; order 2-01-FULL-66-17; family 2-01-FULL-66-17; genus 2-01-FULL-66-17. The sequence goes on from JBDSOK010000183.1 coordinate 9,146, forward strand.
CGCGCCATCTCGATCCATCCCGCCTGCTGGCGACCCGGGAGGGGGGGCCGCCCATTCCGGAGGGAGACATCGAACTCGCGGCCCGCGGATGGGCGGGACCGTTCGGCGACTCCGCACCGGAGGTATCGCCGCGACCGTTTGCCGTCGAACTGCGGCTCGGCCCTTCCCGCCTGGGCCAGGCCCGCATCGCCGAATTCGCAGGGGCCGCGCATGCCCATGCCGGGGGAATGGCCGCCTCGGGCCTCTTGCGCTCCGACCTCGCGCAGGGAAGCTTCCGCGCCACGCGCGGCACAGACGATCGGCTCGACGGGCACCTCGCGATGGATGTGGGAAATCTCCGTCCGATCGGCGCCCTCTTCGGGTGGGTGCTCGACGCCAAAGGATCCGTCCGTGCGGCGTTACACGGCACCGCCGCCGACCCGACCGTCGTCGCCCATGCCGCCCTGAAGCGGTGGACGTTCAACGCCCTGCGGGCCGGGCCGACCGGCATCGAGGGCACGGTCGCCTGGACCGATCGAGGCCCGCGGGGCGTCGTGCAGGTGAA